>NZ_VMLG01000013.1:0-177738 GCF_013276565.1 Streptococcus sp. 53 | reverse complement strand
ACTTTTTGGGGTCAGTACAAAAAACGAAAAAAAGCTTCTTTCTTTTCCATAATTTTCTGCTCAAATTGTGGTACAATTAAGAGTAAGATTTTAAGTTAGAAATGAGACTGATTTGTATGAGAAAATTTAACAGCCATTCGATTCCGATTCGGCTTAATTTATTGTTTTCAATCGTCATTTTACTCTTTATGACCATTATTGGTCGTTTGTTGTATATGCAGGTTTTGAACAAGGATTTTTACGAAAAAAAGCTAGCCTCAGCTAGTCAGACCAAGGTCACAACCAGTTCTGCTCGTGGGGAAATCTATGATGCTAGTGGAAAACCTTTGGTAGAAAATACGTTAAAGCAGGTTGTTTCCTTTACGCGTAGCAATAAAATGACGGCTACAGACTTAAAAGAAATAGCTAAAAAGTTACTGACTTATGTGAGCATCAGCTCTCCTAATTTGACAGAACGCCAGCTGGCTGATTACTATTTGGCTGATCCTGAAATCTATAAAAAAACAGTAGAAGCTCTCCCAAGTGAGAAACGCTTGGATTCAGATGGCAATCGCCTATCCGAATCAGAACTGTATAACAATGCGGTCGATAGTGTCCCAACAAGTCAACTAAACTATACAGAGGATGAAAAGAAAGAAATCTATCTTTTTAGTCAGTTAAATGCTGTTGGAAACTTTGCGACAGGAACCATTGCGACAGATCCTCTAAATGATTCTCAGGTGGCTGTTATTGCCTCTATTTCAAAGGAGATGCCTGGCATTAGTATTTCTACTTCTTGGGATCGAAAGATTTTGGAAACTTCCCTTTCTTCTATAGTAGGGAGTGTATCCAGTGAAAAAGCTGGTCTCCCAGCGGAAGAAGCAGAATCCTATCTTAAAAAAGGCTATTCTCTAAATGACCGTGTTGGAACCTCCTATTTGGAAAAGCAATATGAAGAGACCTTACAAGGAAAACGCTCGGTAAAAGAAATCCATCTGGATAAATATGGCAATATGGAAAGCGTGGACACAATTGAGGAAGGTAGTAAGGGAAACAATATCAAACTGACCATTGATTTGGCCTTCCAAGATAGCGTGGATGCTTTGCTGAAAAGTTATTTCAATTCCGAGCTAGGAAATGGTGGAGCCAAGTATTCTGAGGGTGTGTATGCAGTCGCCCTTAACCCCAAAACAGGTGCTGTTTTGTCTATGTCAGGACTCAAACATGACCTGAAAACGGGAGAGTTGACTCCTGATTCCTTGGGAACGGTAACCAATGTCTTTGTCCCAGGTTCGGTTGTTAAGGCCGCTACCATCAGCTCAGGTTGGGAAAATGGTGTTTTATCAGGAAACCAAACCTTAACAGATCAGCCTATTGTTTTCCAAGGTTCAGCTCCAATTTATTCTTGGTATAAATTGGCATATGGATCTTTTCCTATTACAGCTGTGGAAGCCTTGGAGTATTCATCCAATGCTTACATGGTTCAAACCGCTCTTGGAATCATGGGCCAGACCTATCAACCAAATATGTTTGTTGGAACCAGCAATTTGGAAACAGCTATGGGAAAACTTCGTGCGACCTTTGGCGAATATGGCTTGGGGGCTGCGACCGGAATTGACCTACCAGATGAATCTACTGGATTTGTTCCCAAAGAGTATAGCTTTGCTAATTACATCACCAATGCCTTTGGGCAGTTTGATAACTATACGCCCATGCAGTTGGCTCAGTATGTAGCAACTATTGCAAATGATGGTGTTCGTGTGGCTCCTCGTATTGTTGAAGGTATTTATGGTAATAATGACAAGGGAGGCCTAGGCGACTTGATTCAGCAACTGCAACCGACAGAGATGAATAAGGTCAATATATCCGACTCCGATATGAGTATCTTGCACCAAGGTTTTTATCAGGTTGCTCATGGGAATAGTGGCTTGACCACAGGTCGTGCCTTTTCAAATGGTGCCTTGGTATCCATTAGCGGAAAAACGGGTACAGCCGAAAGTTATGTGGCAGATGGTCAGCAAGCAACCAATACCAATGCGGTGGCCTATGCCCCATCTGATAATCCCCAAATCGCTGTTGCAGTGGTCTTTCCTCATAATACCAATCTAACCAATGGTGTAGGACCTTCCATTGCGCGTGACATTATCAATCTGTATCAAAAATACCATCCAATGAACTAGAAAGGAAATTATGCTTTATCCAACACCCATTGCCAAGCTGATTGACAGTTATTCTAAGTTACCAGGTATCGGGATTAAGACGGCCACGCGTCTGGCCTTTTATACGATTGGGATGTCTGATGACGATGTCAATGAATTTGCCAAAAATCTCCTTTCTGCTAAGAGAGAATTGACCTACTGTTCCATTTGTGGACGTTTGACAGACGACGATCCTTGTTCTATCTGTACCGATCCGACTCGTGACCAGACAACGATTTTGGTGCTAGAGGATAGTCGTGATGTGGCAGCCATGGAAAATATCCAAGAATACCACGGACTCTATCATGTCTTACATGGACTCATTTCTCCCATGAATGGTATCAGTCCAGATGATATCAATCTCAAGAGCCTTATGACTCGTCTTATGGATAGTGAAGTTTCAGAGGTAATCGTAGCAACCAATGCCACCGCAGATGGGGAAGCGACATCGATGTATCTTTCTCGTTTGCTCAAGCCAGCTGGAATCAAGGTTACTCGTCTAGCACGAGGACTTGCTGTCGGAGCAGATATCGAGTATGCGGACGAAGTCACACTCTTACGAGCCATTGAAAATCGAACAGAGTTGTAAGTGTAGACAAATTAACAGACTTCGTTCATTTATACATACAATCAAGGAGTCCGATATTAGTTTTATCGGTCTCTTTTTAGATTTCTTGAAGACCAGTATCAGGTTCAAGTTTCAAAAAAGAAGCAAATATGATATACTAAAGAGCGAGTATTCTAGTAGAATTAGGACAAATAATATGAAACAAACGATTATTCTTTTATATGGTGGACGGAGTGCGGAACGCGAAGTCTCTGTCCTTTCAGCTGAGAGTGTCATGCGTGCGGTCAATTACGACCGTTTCACAGTTAAGACTTTCTTTATCAGTCAGTCAGGTGATTTTATCAAAACGCAGGAATTTAGTCAGACTCCAGGTCAAGAGGATCGTCTCATGACCAATGCGACCATTGATTGGGATAAGCAAGTTGTACCAAGTGCTATTTACGAAGAAGGTGCAGTGGTCTTTCCAGTCCTTCACGGTCCGATGGGAGAAGATGGCTCTGTTCAAGGATTCTTAGAAGTTTTGAAAATGCCTTATGTTGGTTGCAACATCTTGTCATCCAGTCTTGCCATGGATAAAATCACGACTAAGCGTGTTCTGGAATCTGCTGGTATTGCTCAAGTTCCTTATGTGGCCATCGTTGAAGGGGATGATGTGACTGCTAAAATTGCCGAAGTTGAAGAAAAATTGGCTTATCCAGTCTTCACTAAGCCGTCAAACATGGGGTCTAGTGTCGGTATTTCTAAGTCTGAAAATCAAGAAGAACTCCGTCAAGCTTTGAAACTTGCCTTCCAATATGACAGTCGTGTCTTGGTAGAGCAAGGAGTGAATGCCCGTGAAATCGAGGTTGGTCTCTTGGGGAATTACGATGTCAAAAGCACCCTTCCAGGAGAAGTAGTCAAGGATGTTGCCTTTTATGACTACGATGCCAAGTATATTGACAACAAGATTACCATGGATATTCCAGCCAAAATCAGTGATGATGTGGTAGCTGTCATGCGTCAAAATGCAGAAACTGCCTTCCGTGCCATTGGTGGGCTCGGTCTATCTCGTTGCGATTTCTTCTATACAGATAAGGGAGAGATCTTCCTCAACGAGCTCAATACCATGCCAGGTTTCACCCAGTGGTCTATGTACCCACTACTTTGGGACAATATGGGAATCAGCTACCCAGACCTAATCGAGCGTTTGGTTGACCTTGCCAAGGAAAGTTTTGACAAGCGCGAAGCGCATTTGCTATAAAAATGAAAGAGAGGGTAGAAGCCAGAACCATCACTTTAAGGTGATTAGAGTTCTCGGACTTCAACCCTTTTTAAAGGAGTAGAAATGAAACTTACAATTCACGAAGTTGCCCAAGCTGTTGGAGCTAAAAATGATGTTAGTCTTTTTGCGGATGCTCAGTTAGAAAAGCCTGAGTTTGACAGTCGTTTGATTGGGACAGGGGACTTGTTTGTGCCACTTAAAGGTGCGCGTGATGGTCATGACTTTATCGAAACAGCCTTTGAAAATGGCGCTGCTGTAACCTTGTCTGAGAAAGAGCTTGCAAATCATCCCTACATTCTAGTAGATGATGTGCTGACTGCCTTTCAAACCCTAGCTGCCTACTATCTTGAAAAAACGGCTGTTGATGTCTTTGCGGTTACGGGTTCAAATGGCAAGACAACCACCAAGGATATGTTGGCGCACTTGCTATCAACAACCTACAAAACCTACAAAACACAAGGAAACTACAACAACGAGATTGGCCTTCCTTACACAGTTTTCCACATGCCTGAAGGGACAGAGAAGCTAGTATTGGAGATGGGGCAGGATCACTTGGGAGATATTCATCTCTTGTCTGAATTGGCTCGTCCAAAAACAGCCATCGTGACCTTGGTTGGAGAAGCCCATTTGGCCTTTTTCAAAGATCGTTCGGAAATCGCTAAAGGAAAAATGCAAATTGCAGATGGTATGTCACCTGGTTCCTTGCTTTTGGCACCAGCCGACTCCGTTGTAGAGGCCTACTTGCCAGCTGATAAAAAGGTGGTCCGTTTTGGGCAAGGAGCTGAGTTGGAAATTACCAACTTGGTTGAGCGCAAGGATAGTCTGACCTTTAAGGCTAATTTCTTGGAACAAGCCCTCGATTTGCCAGTGACTGGTAAGTACAATGCCACTAATGCCATGATTGCGTCTTATGTTGCCCTACAAGAAGGGGTTTCAGAGGAGCAAATTCATAAGGCTTTCCAAAATCTTGAATTGACGCGTAACCGTACCGAATGGAAGAAAGCAGCCAATGGAGCAGATATCCTATCAGATGTTTACAATGCCAATCCAACTGCTATGAAGCTGATTTTAGAGACTTTCTCTGCCATTCCAGCCAATGAAGGTGGCAAAAAAATCGCTGTCTTGGCGGATATGAAGGAACTTGGTGACCAGTCTGTTCAACTCCATAATCAGATGATTTTGAGCCTCTCGCCAGATGTGCTGGATACCGTGATTTTCTATGGAGACGACATTGCAGAATTGGCCCAATTGGCTAGTCAAATGTTCCCAATCGGCCACGTTTACTACTTCAAGAAAACAGAAGATCAAGACCAATTTGAAGACCTAGTCAAGCAGGTTAAGGAAAGCCTAGGAGTGCATGACCAAATCCTACTCAAAGGCTCCAATTCTATGAATCTAGCCAAGTTGGTAGAATGTTTAGAAACTGAAGACAAGTAATTTTGTCAAGTATTTGCAAAGAATGATTGCCATTACAGATACTGGATTAACCTTTACAAAAGATCCTTTTGACCGTGAGCGCTACGAAGACTTGCGAAGTCTGTTAGGAGAAATGTTGAATCAAGCATCAGACCTTGATGCCGAAGAAGTGGCAGAAGTCTTGAAGCCAACTTCTGCTTATGCGACTCCGTTAATGGACGTCCGTGCTTGGATAGTTGAGGATGAAAAAATTTGTCTGGTTAGGGGACAAGGAGAGAATGATTGGGCTTTGCCAGGTGGCTTTGGCGAGGTCGGTTATTCACCAACTGAAAATATTCTCAAGGAGATTGAAGAAGAAACAGGTTTTACAGCAAAAGCTGAAAGGTTACTTGCAGTTTTTGATACAAATCGTTTCCAACTACAGAGCAAGCAATATGCAAAGTTTGTTTTTGAATGTAAGCTTCTCGATGGACAATTCCAAGAAAATCAAGAAATTGCAGACCTTCAATTTTTTGCCATTGACCAACTGCCGAACTTATCTGAAAAACGCATTACCAAGGAGCAAATAGAGCTTCTTTGGCAGGTTTATCAAGGTCAGAGGGAGCAATATCTTGACTAAGAAGATGATTATCGTATTTCTAAATCCATTTTTGACAAATAGCATGGTATAATAAAATGCAGGAAAATTTTGAATCATGAGGAAGACTAGATGAATTTATGGGATATTTTCTTTACGACCCAAGCAACAGAACCACCCAAGTTTGATCTTTTTTGGTATATCAGTATATTTACACTCTTGGGTTTGACCTTTTATACAGCCTATCGCTATCGTGAAACGAGGGTTTACCAACGATTTTTCCAGATTTTACAGGCCGTTCAGTTAATCCTACTTTATGGTTGGTATGGGGTCAACCATATGCCACTATCAGAAAGCTTACCCTTTTACCATTGCCGTATGGCTATGTTTGTGGTGCTTTTGCTTCCTGGTCAGTCTAAATATAGGCAGTATTTTGCATTACTAGGAACATTTGGGACATTAGCAGCCTTTGTTTATCCAGTGTCAGATGCCTATCCTTTCCCCCATATCACCATTTTATCCTTTATTTTTGGGCATTTAGCACTCTTGGGGAACTCTCTAGTTTATCTATTGAGACAGTATAATGCGCGATTGTTGGATGTGAAGGGAATTTTTCTCATGACCTTTGCATTAAATGCCTTGATTTTTGTGGTCAATTTGGTAACAGGTGGAGATTACGGATTCCTGACAAAACCACCATTGGTTGGAGACCATGGCTTAATAGCTAATTATTTAATCGTTTCTCTGGCCCTGTCAGCAGCGATTACGTTAACAAAGAAAATCTTGGAACTATTTTTAGAACAAGAAGCAGAAAAAATGATTGCAAAGAAAGCTTAACACAGAGCTTTCTTTTTTTGTCTTAGAGTGTTTTACAAGTAGCCTATAAAACAAAAATTTCTGAATAGACAAATTCAAAAATTGGCTGGGAAATTTAGGAAAAAAGCAAGCACGATTAAATTTTTTGTGTTATAATATTCTGTGAATAGCTATGCCTATGTTTAGCTATGGAATAATACGAAGTGCGAAACTTGGAAGATAGAGAGGATGCGATGTAATGGCTAGAGAAGGCTTTTTTACAGGTCTAGATATTGGAACAAGCTCTGTCAAGGTGCTTGTGGCCGAGAAGAGAAATGGTGAATTAAATGTAATTGGCGTGAGTAATGCCAAAAGTAAAGGTGTAAAGGATGGAATTATTGTTGATATTGATGCAGCAGCAACTGCTATCAAATCAGCTATTTCCCAAGCGGAAGAAAAGGCAGGCATTTCGATTAAATCAGTGAATGTCGGCTTGCCTGGTAATCTTTTGCAGGTCGAACCAACTCAAGGGATGATTCCAGTAACATCTGATACCAAGGAAATTACGGATCAAGATGTTGAAAATGTTGTCAAATCAGCTTTGACAAAGAGTATGACACCTGACCGTGAAGTCATTACCTTTATTCCTGAAGAATTTATTGTGGATGGTTTCCAAGGGATTCGTGACCCACGTGGCATGATGGGGGTTCGCCTTGAAATGCGTGGTTTGCTTTATACAGGACCTCGTACTATCTTGCACAATTTGCGTAAGACGGTTGAGCGTGCAGGTGTTCAGGTTGAAAATATTATCATTTCGCCACTAGCAATGGTTCAATCAGTTTTGAACGAAGGTGAACGTGAATTTGGTGCTACAGTGATTGATATGGGGGCAGGTCAAACGACTGTCGCTACAATCCGCAACCAAGAACTCCAATTCACACATATTCTCCAAGAAGGTGGAGATTATGTAACTAAAGATATCTCCAAGGTTTTGAAAACCTCTCGCAAATTAGCAGAAGGCTTGAAACTGAATTACGGGGAAGCCTATCCGCCTCTTGCAAGCAAAGAAACCTTCCAAGTAGAAGTTATTGGAGAAGTAGAAGCAGTCGAAGTGACGGAAGCCTACTTGTCAGAAATTATTTCTGCACGAATCAAGCACATCCTTGAACAAATTAAGCAAGAATTAGATAGAAGACGTCTATTGGAGCTCCCTGGTGGAATTGTCTTAATCGGTGGAAATGCTATTTTACCGGGTATGGTAGAATTGGCTCAAGAAGTCTTTGGCGTTCGTGTCAAACTCTATGTTCCAAACCAAGTTGGTATCCGTAATCCAGCCTTTGCGCATGTGATTAGTTTATCAGAATTTGCTGGACAATTGACAGAAGTCAATCTTTTGGCTCAAAGAGCGGTCAAGGGTGAAGTTGCTCTGACTCATCAACCAATTAGTTTTGGGGGAATGATACAGAAAACAGCTCAGTTTGTACAATCAACGCCTGTTCAACCAGCTCCTGCTCCAGAAGTAGAGCCGGTGGCGCCTACAGAACCAATGGCGGATTTCCAACAAGCTTCACAAAATAAACCGAAATTAGCAGATCGTTTCCGTGGCTTGATCGGAAGCATGTTTGACGAATAAAGAGGAAAAATAAATTATGACATTTTCATTTGATACAGCTGCTGCTCAAGGTGCAGTGATTAAAGTAATTGGTGTCGGTGGAGGTGGTGGCAATGCCATCAACCGTATGGTCGACGAAGGTGTTACAGGCGTAGAATTTATCGCAGCAAACACAGATGTACAAGCATTGAGTAGTACAAAAGCTGAGACTGTTATTCAGTTGGGACCTAAATTGACTCGCGGTTTGGGTGCAGGAGGTCAACCTGAGGTTGGTCGTAAAGCTGCTGAAGAAAGCGAAGAAACGCTGACGGAAGCTATCAGTGGTGCAGATATGGTCTTCATCACTGCTGGTATGGGAGGAGGCTCTGGAACTGGAGCTGCTCCTGTTATTGCTCGTATCGCCAAAGATTTAGGTGCTCTTACAGTTGGTGTTGTGACACGTCCTTTCGGTTTTGAAGGAAGCAAGCGTGGACAATTTGCTGTAGAAGGAATCAATCAACTGCGTGAGCATGTAGATACTCTATTGATTATTTCGAACAACAACTTGCTTGAAATTGTTGATAAGAAGACACCACTTTTGGAGGCTCTTAGCGAAGCAGATAACGTTCTTCGTCAAGGTGTTCAAGGAATTACCGATTTGATTACCAATCCAGGATTGATTAACCTTGACTTTGCCGATGTGAAAACGGTAATGGCAAACAAAGGAAATGCTCTTATGGGGATTGGTATCGGTAGTGGAGAAGAACGTGTTGTTGAAGCAGCACGTAAGGCAATTTACTCTCCACTTCTTGAAACAACAATTGATGGAGCAGAAGATGTGATTGTCAACGTAACTGGTGGTCTTGACTTAACCTTGATTGAAGCAGAAGAGGCTTCACAAATTGTGAACCAAGCAGCAGGTCAAGGAGTGAACATCTGGCTCGGTACTTCAATTGATGAAAGTATGCGTGATGAAATTCGTGTAACAGTTGTTGCAACAGGTGTTCGTCAAGACCGCGTAGAAAAGGTTGTGGCTCCACAAGCTAGACCGACTACTAACTACCGTGAGACAGTGAAACCAGCTCATTCACATGGCTTTGATCGTCATTTTGATATGGCAGAAACAGCTGAATTGCCAAAACAAAATCCACGTCGTTTGGAACCAACTCAGGCATCTGCTTTTGGTGATTGGGATCTTCGCCGTGAATCGATTGTTCGTACAACAGATTCAGTCGTTTCTCCAGTTGAACGCTTTGAAGCCCCAACATCACAAGATGAAGATGAATTGGATACACCTCCATTTTTCAAAAATCGTTAAGTAAATGAATGTAAAAGAAAATACAGAACTTGTTTTTCGAGAAGTCGCAGAGGCGACTCTGAATGCTCATCGAGAGAGTGGTTCAGTCTCTGTCATTGCAGTTACCAAGTATGTAGATGTACCGACAGCGGAAGCCTTGCTTCCGCTAGGTGTTCATCATATCGGTGAAAATCGTGTCGATAAGTTTCTGGAAAAATATGAAGCTTTAAAAGATCGAGATGTGACTTGGCATTTGATTGGTACCTTGCAAAGACGTAAGGTGAAAGATGTCATACAATTTGTCGATTATTTCCATGCCTTGGATTCCGTCAAGCTAGCAGGGGAAATTCAAAAAAGAAGTGACCGAGTTATAAAGTGTTTCCTTCAAGTAAATATTTCTAAAGAAGAAAGCAAACACGGTTTTTCGAGAGAGGAACTGCTGGAAATCTTGCCAGAGTTAGCTAGACTAGATAAGATTGAATATGTTGGTTTAATGACGATGGCACCTTTTGAGGCTAGCAGTGAGCAGTTGAAAGAGATTTTCAAGGCGACCCAAGATTTACAAAGAGAAATTCAAGATAAACAAATTCTAAATATGCCTATGACCGAGTTAAGTATGGGAATGAGTCGTGATTATAAAGAAGCGATTCAATTCGGTTCCACTTTTGTTCGTATAGGTACATCATTTTTTAAGTAGGAGAGAACCATGTCTTTAAAAGATAGATTCGATAGATTTATAGATTATTTTACGGAGGATGAGGATTCAAGTCTCCCTTATGAAAAAAGAGATGAGCCTGTGCTTACTCCAGTAAATTCTTCACAGGAACCGGCTCTCCCAATGAATCAACCTTCACAGTCTGCTGGTGCAAAAGATAGCAATATCACCAGACTGCATGCACGACAACAGGAATTGGCAACTCAGAGTCAGCGTGCAACGGATAAGGTCATTATAGATGTTCGTTATCCTAGAAAATATGAAGATGCAACAGAAATTGTTGATTTATTGGCAGGCAACGAAAGTATCTTGATTGATTTTCAATATATGACAGAGGTGCAGGCTCGTCGTTGTTTGGACTATTTGGATGGAGCTTGCCATGTTTTAGCTGGAAATCTGAAAAAGGTAGCATCTACTATGTATCTGTTAACACCAGTGAATGTTATTGTCAATGTTGAAGATATCCGTTTACCAGATGAAGAACAAAATGGTGAGTTTGGTTTTGATATGAAGCGAAATAGAGTACGATAATGATTTTTTTAATTCGTATGATTTATAATGCAGTGGATATTTACTCCCTGATTTTGGTAGCCTTTGCTGTCATGTCTTGGTTTCCAGGCGCCTACGAATCCAGTTTGGGTCGTTGGATTGTAGCATTGGTAAAACCAGTGCTTGCTCCTTTGCAACGCCTGCCTTTACAGATAGCGGGTCTTGATTTATCTGTTTGGGTTGCGATTGTTTTGATTCGATTTTTAGGAGAAAACCTAGTCCGTTTTCTGGCGATGATAGGATGAATAAAGGGATTTACCAGCATTTCTCCATAGAAGATCGTCCATTTCTTGACAAGGGAATGGAATGGATAAAGAAGGTAGAAGATAGCTATGCTCCTTTTTTAACTCCTTTTATCAATCCTCATCAGGAGAAGCTATTAAAGATTTTGGCCAAAACCTATGGTCTTGCTTGTAGCAGTAGTGGGGAATTCGTCTTGAGTGAGTATGTTCGAGTTTTATTATACCCAGATTATTTCCAGCCAGAGTTTTCAGATTTTGAAATATCTCTCCAAGAAATTGTGTATTCCAATAAATTTGAACACTTAACGCATGCTAAGATTTTAGGGACAGTCATCAATCAATTAGGGATTGAACGGAAACTTTTTGGAGATATCCTAGTAGATGAAGAACGGGCGCAGATTATGATTAATCAGCAGTTTCTTCTTCTCTTTCAAGATGGATTAAAGAAAATTGGCCGTATACCCGTTTCGCTGGAGGAACGTCCTTTCACCGATAAAATAGATAAGCTAGAACAGTATCGAGAGCTGGATTTATGTGTGTCTAGCTTTAGATTAGATGTTCTTTTATCAAATGTTTTGAAACTATCTAGGAATCAAGCAAACCAGTTGATTGAAAAGAAACTTGTCCAAGTAAATTATCATGTGGTAGACAAATCAGATTATATTGTTCAAGTTGGAGACTTGATTAGTGTAAGAAAATTTGGGCGCTTGAGATTGCTTCAAGATAAGGGACAAACAAAAAAAGAGAAGAAAAAAATAACCGTCCAGTTATTATTAAGTAAGTGAGGAATAGAATGCCAATTACATCATTAGAAATAAAGGACAAAACCTTTGGAACTCGATTCAGAGGTTTTGATCCAGAAGAAGTCGATGAATTTTTAGATATTGTGGTTCGTGATTACGAAGATCTTGTTCGTGCGAATCATGATAAAGATTTGCGTATTAAGAGTTTAGAAGAGCGTTTGTCTTACTTTGACGAAATGAAAGATTCATTGAGCCAGTCTGTATTGATTGCCCAAGATACAGCTGAGCGAGTGAAACAGGCGGCGCATGAACGTTCAAACAATATCATTCATCAAGCAGAGCAGGATGCGCAACGCTTGTTGGAAGAAGCTAAATATAAGGCAAACGAGATTCTTCGTCAAGCAACTGATAATGCTAAGAAAGTTGCTGTTGAAACCGAAGAATTGAAGAACAAGAGTCGTGTCTTCCACCAACGTCTTAAATCTACAATTGAGAGCCAGTTAGCTATTGTTGAATCTTCAGATTGGGAAGATATTCTCCGTCCAACAGCTACTTATCTTCAAACCAGTGATGAAGCCTTTAAAGAAGTGGTTAGCGAAGTGCTTGGAGAACCGATTCCAGCTCCAATTGAAGAAGAACCAATTGATATGACACGTCAGTTCTCTCAAGCAGAAATGGCAGAGTTACAGGCTCGTATTGAGGCAGCCAATAAAGAATTGGCTGAATTTGAAGCTCAGGCTAAACAGGAAGTGGAAGATCCAACTCCTGTAGTGAGTCCTCAAATGGAAGAAGAGCCTGCTCATCCAGTTGGTCCAATGTACGAAGAACCAGAAGTAGCTCCAGTACATCCTTCGGCTCCAACACCAGCTACAGAAACGTTTGATTCAGCACCAGGATTTGAAGCACCGCAAGAATCTGTTACAATTTTATAAGAAATATTCTGAGAACAATATCTTATCCTTATATTTCCAGCGAGCAGGAGATGGTGTGAGTCCTGCATTCCCTAACGATAAGATTATCCTCTCAAAAACTCAAGTCTGAAGTTAGTAGGATTTGACGTTCCCCACGTTACGGGATAAGAGGGAGAAAGACTAAATCTTTTTCCGAATAAAGGTGGTACCACGATTTTCGTCCTTTTTGGAAGTCGTGGTTTTTAATTTGTTATTATTTATAAAGGAGATACCATGAAACTCAAAGATACCCTTAACCTTGGGAAAACAGCTTTCCCAATGCGTGCAGGCCTTCCGACCAAAGAGCCAGTTTGGCAAAAGGAATGGGAAGATGCAAACCTTTACCAACGTCGTCAAGAATTGAACCAAGGAAAACCTCATTTCACCTTGCATGATGGCCCTCCATACGCGAACGGAAATATCCACGTTGGACATGCTATGAACAAGATTTCAAAAGATATCATTGTTCGCTCAAAATCTATGTCAGGTTTTTACGCACCATTTATCCCAGGTTGGGATACTCATGGTCTGCCAATCGAGCAAGTTTTGGCAAAACAAGGTGTTAAACGCAAAGAAATGGACTTGGTTGAGTACTTGAAACTTTGCCGCGAATACGCTCTTTCTCAAGTAGATAAACAACGTGAAGACTTTAAACGTTTGGGTGTTTCTGGTGACTGGGAAAATCCATATGTAACTTTGACTCCTGACTATGAAGCAGCCCAAATCCGTGTCTTCGGTGAGATGGCTAATAAAGGTTATATCTACCGTGGTGCCAAGCCAGTTTACTGGTCATGGTCATCTGAGTCAGCCCTTGCTGAAGCAGAGATTGAATACCATGACTTGATTTCAACTTCCCTTTACTATGCCAACAAGGTTAAGGACGGAAAAGGTATCCTAGATACAGATACTTATATCGTTGTTTGGACAACTACTCCATTCACCATCACAGCTTCTCGTGGCTTGACTGTTGGAGCGGATATTGATTACGTCTTGGTTCAACCTGCTGCTGAACCTCGTAAGTTTGTGGTTGCTGCAGAATTATTGACTAGCTTGTCTGAAAAATTTGGCTGGGTTGATGTTCAAGTCTTGGCAACTTACCGTGGTCAAGAACTCAACCACATCGTAACAGAACACCCATGGGATACAGCTGTAGATGAGCTCGTTATCCTTGGTGACCACGTTACAACTGACTCTGGTACAGGTATTGTCCATACAGCCCCTGGTTTTGGTGAGGACGACTACAATGTTGGTATTGCTAATGGTCTTGAAGTCGCAGTGACTGTTGACGAACGTGGTATCATGATGAAGAATGCTGGTCCTGGGTTTGAAGGTCAATTCTATGAAAAGGTAGTTCCAACTGTTATCGAGAAACTTGGTAACCTCCTTCTTGCCCAAGAAGAAATCTCTCACTCATACCCATTTGACTGGCGTACTAAGAAACCAATCATCTGGCGTGCAGTACCACAATGGTTTGCCTCAGTTTCTAAATTCCGCCAAGAAATCTTGGATGAAATTGAAAAAGTGAAATTCCACTCAGAATGGGGTAAAGTCCGTCTTTACAATATGATTCGTGACCGTGGTGACTGGGTCATCTCTCGTCAACGTGCTTGGGGTGTTCCACTTCCAATTTTCTACGCTGAAGATGGTACAGCGATCATGACTGCTGAAACGATTGAACATGTAGCTCAACTCTTTGAAGTACATGGTTCAAGCATTTGGTGGGAACGCGATGCCAAGGACCTCTTGCCAGAAGGATATACTCACCCAGGTTCTCCAAATGGTGAATTCAAGAAAGAAACAGATATCATGGACGTTTGGTTTGACTCAGGTTCATCATGGAATGGAGTGGTAGTAAACCGTCCTGAGTTGACTTACCCAGCAGACCTTTACCTAGAAGGTTCTGACCAATACCGTGGTTGGTTCAACTCTTCACTCATCACATCTGTTGCCAACCATGGTGTAGCACCTTACAAACAAATCTTGTCACAAGGTTTTGCCCTTGATGGTAAAGGTGAGAAGATGTCTAAATCTCTTGGAAATACCATTGCTCCAAGTGATGTTGAAAAACAATTTGGTGCAGAAATCTTGCGTCTCTGGGTAACAAGTGTTGACTCAAGCAATGACGTACGTATCTCTATGGATATCTTGAGCCAAGTCTCTGAAACTTACCGTAAGATTCGTAACACTCTTCGTTTCTTGATTGCCAATACATCTGACTTTAACCCAGCTCAAGACGCAGTAGCCTACGATGAGCTTCGTTCAGTTGATAAGTACATGACCATTCGCTTTAACCAGCTTGTCAAGACCATTCGTGATGCTTACGCAAACTTTGAATTCTTGACAATCTACAAGGCCTTGGTAAACTTTATCAACGTTGATTTGTCAGCCTTCTACCTTGATTTTGCCAAAGATGTTGTTTATATCGAAGGTGCCAAATCACTCGAACGCCGTCAAATGCAGACTGTCTTCTATGACATTCTTGTGAAAATCACCAAACTCTTGACTCCAATCCTTCCTCACACAGCAGAGGAAATCTGGTCATATCTTGAGTTTGAAGCAGAAGACTTCGTTCAATTGTCAGAATTACCAGAAGCGGAAACTTTTGCTAATCAAGAAGAAATCTTGGATACATGGGCTGCCTTCATGGACTTCCGTGGACAAGCTCAAAAAGCCTTGGAAGAAGCTCGTAATGCAAAAGTAATCGGTAAATCACTTGAAGCACACTTGACAGTTTATCCAAATGAAGTTGTGAAAACTCTACTCGAAGCAGTAAACAGCAATGTAGCTCAACTTTTGATCGTGTCAGACTTGACCATCGCAGAAGAATCAGCTCCAGAAGCTGCGGTTAGCTTCGAAGATGTATCCTTCACAGTTGAACGTGCTGCAGGCCAAGTATGTGACCGTTGCCGTCGTATCGACCCAACAACAGCAGAACGCAGCTACCAGGCAGTCATCTGTGACCACTGTGCAAGTATCGTAGAAGAAAACTTTGCGGACGCAGTCGCAGAAGGATTTGAAGAGAAATAAGGTTGAAAAGTTTCTATGCGTCTAGTATATAAAAATCAGTTATTCCAAGTTTATAATCTCTCTTGTGAGATGCTAAAGTTTGATGAGAATTGGTTTTGCTAATACTAGGAGAAAGTAAGTATGATAAAATCGCAAGATTGTTTTTCTTGCGATTTCTTAAACTAGTGAGGAGAAATAAACATTATGAGACAAACAAATGTTAGAGGAAGCTTGTCCCTCCGTGGCTTTAGAAAATTAAGAACTGGTGCAATTGTTGCGACAGGTGTGATTTTGCTAGGTCTGGGCTTTTTAGCTCCAACTGTATCAGCCAGTGAACAAGATGGTGTCTGGGTAGCCAGAACAGTTGAGGAAGTGAAAGCTGACCTTCAAAAAGAAGGTGATTTATTTAAGTATGTCATTAAGTGGGGAGATACATTAAGTGTTATCAGCGAAGCAAGCAATATCCCTGTAGATGTACTCCAAGAAATGAATCAAGCTTCAGGCAAGAATTTATTCTTACCACACAATGAATTGTACTTTACTGAAGCTGAAACAGTTTCAGATACAGTCACAAAACACAAGATTGTCATCAAAGAAAGTGGTGCCAGTGGCGAAGTTCGCACTTACGAAGTCTTGCTCAAGAAAGATCAGGAAACAAAAGCTATTACCTTTGAATTAACAGATGTCACTGAGACAGTTGAAAAAATGACTGTGAACTATAGCCCAGTCTATCAGCCTGTCCCAGTAGCACCAGCTGTGACCAGCCCAGAAGTTAAAGAGGAAACAGAAGCTCCAGAAGCACCAAAGGTAGAAGACGCAGTGACTACACCAGCACAAAAAGAAACAGCACCAGAGGTGGTAACCCCAGCTGAACCAAAAGTAGAAGTTTCAGAAACACCATCAGAAAATACACCAGCACCGTCAAAACCAGAAACCCCAGCTTCAACAGAAGAAGTGGCAACTGAACCAAAAGTAACAGAGTCAGAGGCAGCGAAACCAGCTGTACCAAAAGCAGCAGAGTCAGAGGTAGCGAAACCAGCTGAATCAAACGCAGAAGCACCGACAACTCCGGAAAATAAAGAAGAACAACCAGTTGAGCCTAAAGAAGCAAAGTCAACAACTGAAGGAACAGCAGAATTGGTACCAGCTTCACCAAAACTAGAAGCACCAGCAGACTCAACAGCTCCAAAAGCGGAAGTTTCAGAAGCACCAGTGGTAGAGGCTACAACTTCAGGAGAACAAAGTCAACCAGCAGAAGAAACTCCAGCACCATCAAAACCAGAAACCCCAGCTTCAACAGAAGCAGCGGCAAATGGAGCTGAAGGAGGAACTGTAGGAGTAGACCAACCTGTAACTTCGACATCTAATTCTGATGATTCATCAGTAAAAGCAGAAGAAACAGGTTCAGAAGGAGCGACAGGAACAGTGGACTCATCAGCGCCGACTCCGAAAGAAGGGGATTCAACTTCAGAAGAAACAGGAATAACAGCAGAAGCAAACCCAGCACCAAAAGAAACAGGAGAAGAAGGTAAAGCGGAGGATTCAGTTTCTTCAACTGAATCTTCATCAACTGCCTTTGAAGGTGGATCACCAGCTACGCAACCGACTGGAGAAGAAGGTAAATCTGAAAAAGAAACCCCAGCACCCTCAAAACCAGCTACACCATCTTCAACAGAAGAAGTGGCAACTGAACCAAAAGGAACAGAGTCAGAGGTAGCCAAACCAGCTACACCAGAAGAAGAAGGAACAACAGCAGAATCAGGAACAGAAGTAAAACCAACTACAAAAGAAGCGAAAGAAACTGAAGAATCAGAAGCCAACCCAACACCTAAAGAAAATGCAACAGAAGGAGCAGGTTCAGAAGGAGAAGCAGGAACAGTGGATTCAGCGCCGGCTCCGAAAGAAGGGGATTCAATTTCAGGAACAGAAACGTCAAGAACGATAGATACAGAAACGACTTCAGAAAAATCAGAAACACCGTCTCCAGCAGAAGAAGAATCTTCTAAAGAAGAAAAAGAAGTCGACAAGAAACTAGAACTTAGAAATATATCTTCTGTTGAACTATATTCTAAAGAAGGTGATAAGTATCGTCATGTAACTTCACTTGCTACCTTACCAAGTAATCCAGATACTTACTTTATGAAAGTCAAATCAGAGAACTTTAAAGATGTGATGTTACCTGTTTCAAGTATTACAAGTGTTACAAGAGATAGTCAAGAAGTATACAAAATTGTAGGACAAGCTAATGATTTAATTCAACACGAAAACAATAGTACTTTAGACAATTACACTTACTACCTACCTAAGATGGTGAGAAGTGAAAATGGTGTTTATACATCATTCAAAAATTTAGTCGAAGCAATGAATAGTAATCCTTCTGGAGAGTTTCGTTTAGGTGCAACTATGGATGCTCGTGAAGTAGAACTTCAAGATGGTCAAGAAAGCTATGTTAGTAATGAGTTTACAGGTACATTAATTGGTAAAAATAATGATAAGTACTACGCTATATATAATCTGAAAAAACCGTTATTTAACGTTTTAAATCATGCTACTATTCAAGATCTTTCAATTAAAGAAGCAAATGTTTCTTCTAAAGAAGATGCAGCTACAATAGCGAAAACAGCGAATAATGGTACTACAATTACTAATGTTCATTCATCTGGTGTAATTGCTGGTGAACATAGCATTGGTGGTTTAGTTTCACAAGTTACAGATTCTAAAATCTTGAATAGTAGTTATACTGGTAGAATAACTAATACTTATGACACAACGGCTACTTATCAAATAGGTGGTTTAGTTGGTAAACTTTCAGGTGATAATGCTTTAATAGAAAAATCAATTTCATCTATTGATATGGCGACAAATGCTAATCAAGGTGACCAAACAGTTGGTGGTATAGCTGGGGTTGTTGATAGAAGTGCTAGAATTAGTAATAGTTACGTTGAAGGAAATCTTAACAATGTGAAGCATTTTGGTAAAGTAGGAGGAGTTGTAGGTAATCTTTGGGATGCTATATCAGGTGAAGAGAAATCTGGGCAACTATCTAATGTCTTAAGTGATGTTAATGTTACAAACGGTAATGCTATAGCTGGTTATGATTTTACAGGAATAAAAGCAACTAATACCTATAGTAATAAAAATAACAAGGTGGTTAGTGTAGTTCAAGTAGATGATGAACTTGTGACTAAAGATTCAGAAAAACAAAGAGGTACTGTATTAGAAGCGGATAAAGTGAATGCTAAAAAAGTAGAGTTGGTTTCTAAACATAGTACTAAAGTAGAAGATTTTGATTTTACTTCGAGATACACTACTAGCTACACAGAAGTAACAGACTATCAGCAGTCAAGAGAACAAGTGTATAAAAATATTGAAAAATTACTTCCTTTCTATAATAGAGAAACAATAATTAAGTATGGTAATTTAGTAGAGAATAACAGTGATTTATTTACTGAAAAGCTACTATCAGTTGTTCCTATGAAAAATAATGAAGTAATAACTGATATTAATAAAAATAAACGCGAAATCAATAAATTATTGTTACATTTTGAAGGTAATAAATCACAAGTATTAAATATTACATATAAAGATGATTTCTCTAAAGTAGCAGAATATGAAATCACTAATACAAAACTAATGTACACGCCTAATACATTATTGCATGATTATAATAATATTGTAAAATCTGTCTTAAATGATTTGAATTCTGTTCAATATAATTCAGATGCTATTAGAAAAGTATTAGATATTTCTAGTAATATAAAATTAACAGAATTATATTTAGATGAACAATTTACGAAAACAAAAGCAAAAATTGAAGATAGTTTATCAAAACTTCTTTCTGCTGATGCGGCAATAGCTGAAAATAGTAATAAGATAATAGATAATTATGTAATAGAAAAAATTAAGAATAATAAAGAAGCGTTACTTCTAGGTTTAACTTATCTAGAACGTTGGTATAATTTTAAATATGATAATGCAAGTGCAAAAGATTTAGTATTATATCATTTAGACTTCTTTGGTAAATCTAATAGTTCTGCATTAGATAATGTTATTGAGTTAGGTAAATCTGGCTTTAACAATTTATTAGCGAAAAATAATGTAATTACTTATAATGTGTTATTAGCGAAAAATTATGGAACTGATAGTTTATTTAAAGCATTAGAAGGTTATAGAAAAGTATTCTTACCAACTACTTCTAATAACGACTGGTTCAAAACACAATCTAAAGCTTATATAGTTGAAGAAAAATCTACTATTCCTGAAGTAAGTTCTAAGCAGTCAGAACAAGGAACAGAACACTCTATAGGTGTTTATGATAGATTAACTAGTCCATCATGGAAATATCAAAGTATGGTCTTACCGTTATTAACTTTACCAGAAGAAAAAATGATATTTATGATTGCCAATATTTCAACTATAGGATTTGGTGCTTACGATAGATATAGAAGTTCTGAATATCCTGAGGGAGAAAAATTAAACAAATTTGTAGAAGATAATGCACAAGAAGCGGCTAAACGATTTAGAGATCATTATGATTATTGGTACAAAATACTAGATACGAAAGAAAAAGATAAATTGTTTAGAAGTATTTTGGTATATGATTCTTTTAGATTTGGTAATGATAAAGATAAAAATACTAGTCAAGCAGATTTTGAAACTGATCATCCAGCAATAAAACATTTCTTCGGTCCTGCGGGGAATAATGTTGTTCATAATGGACACGGAGCATATGCTACGGGAGATGCGTTCTACTATATGGCTTATCGTATGCTTGATAAATCTGGTGCGGTAACATATACTCATGAAATGACACATAATTCTGATAGAGAGATTTATCTTGGAGGATATGGAAGAAGAAATGGGCTTGGACCAGAGTTTTATGCAAAAGGATTATTGCAAGCTCCTGATCATCCAAATGATGCAACAATCACGATAAACTCTGTGTTGAAATATGATGAAGCGGAAAATGCTGATAGACTACAAGTAAAAGATCCAACTCAACGATTTAATAATGCAGAAGATTTACGTAAATATATGCACAATTTATTTGATTTAGTTTATACACTTGAGATGTTAGAAGGAGAAGCAGTAGCTAAGTTAGATAGCAATCAAAAATATGATCTGTTGAGAAAAGTTGAGAATAAATTTAAACCTGATCCTGATGGAAATGAGGTTTACGCAACAAATGTTGTTCGTAGATTAAAACTAGATGAGCTTAATAAATTAACTTCTTTCAATAGTTTAATAGAAAACGATATAATCACAAGAAGAGGGTATATTGATGAAGGTGAGTATAAACGAAATGGATATTACACAATCAATCTTTTCTCACCAATATATTCTGCCTTAAGTAATGATAAAGGGACTCCGGGTGATTTAATGGGTCGTCGTATAGCGTTTGAACTATTAGCTGCAAAAGGATATAAAGAAGGTATGGTACCATATATTTCTAACCAATATGCAGAAGAAGCAAAAGCAAATGGAAGTAAAATTAATTTATATGGTAAAGAAGTAGGGTTGGTAACTGATAAACTAGTTCTTGAAAAGGTATTTAATAAACAGTATTCGTCTTGGATTGATTTTAAAAAAGCAATGTATAAAGAACGAGAAAGTAAATTTAATAAATTAACAAATATTAACTTTATAGATCCAACTAATTGGAGACGTCAAGAGACGGTAACTATTGATAATATTAGTAAGTTAAAAACATTGATTGAAAAAGCGGTGCAAGAAGATGCTACTAATTATGCTTCAATATTATATCCAAAAGAAAGTAGTAAAGTTTACAAACTTAAAAAAGCTATTTTCAAAGCTTATCTAGATCAAACTGATGATTTTAGAACTTCAATATTTGATGAGGAAAATAAATTTACTAATTAGGGGTAGCACATGAAGATAGGTTTCGTTTCTTCATGTGTGAAAGGTAAATTCCCAAACTAACTTCCACCGCTAATCCAAGTGGAAGTTAGTCTGATAAAAATCCTAAAAACCAGTGGAAATCCGTGTCAGGGTAAGTTCCACTGGTTTTAATCATGCTTGATTTCATCGCTTTTGTAGCCAAAATGAATAGAAAAAAAGAGCGCACAAAATCCCCTCATCTGAAAGCGTTTCAGATTAAGTTCCGCTATGGTGGAAGTTAGTGTGAGACGTTTGAATGCGGTTAAAGGTTAGTTTTTAGAACTTATGTTGGAGTAATGTAGAAGACTGACAGACGTCTTCTGCAGGTATTTTAGAAATGCCGAGAAGCTTAGTAATCTCTTCTCCATAGGTAAATACAAAGAGCTCATAGGCTGACTTTCCATTTAAAGTAGCGCGTTTGACACTGTTGACATGAGAACAAACGAGATTGATGTCCTCTTGAGTTAAATTGTCAAAAGAAGTTCCTTTAGGTAGAATGTCGCGAATCAGCGTGTGATTTTTCTCAATTCTGCCTTTCTGGTCAGAGCGATTAGGGTCACAAAAGAAGAGTTTACTCTCTCCTCGCACATCCATTTCGATATCATCAACCCTGGCAAACTCTCCACCATTATAGGTAAGGATGACAGGAAAGAGTTGGAAGAAATCTTTGTTAGCTTGGTGAAGAGTGTTCTTGATGTCATAGAGGTGTTTGGTGACCTCAAGGGCAGTTTTATTATCCAGCAGTCTAGCGAAGATAAAGTTACAGAAAGAGAGATTGAAGGTAAGTAGGACTTTACCTCCCATCTTGCCCATAACGGTGTCCATTTCCAGCCAAGAGTTCAGTTGCTTAAGAGCCAAATAATTTAAGAAATCCTCATAGGAGCGGCCTTGGAGCAGCCTTTTTTAGCTTCTTTAGGGATGGAAGGTAGCTTACTTTTCCGCCTTTCTTTGAATTTAACGGCTCTGGCAAGATCAATCGGAGCGATAGATAGGTACCCTTTTCGGATGTGTCGATAGACAGTTGAGGAGCTGACATCAAGATTGTAAGTTTTGAGGATATGATAGATGTGTTGTCCCTTTTTAACTCCATCAGAAATGACTTTGTCCATTTTCCAGAAGGTCTTGGAATTGAGGGGAGTTCCTTCACGAGCTTCTACAAGAGTTTGTTCGTATTGTTTTTGAGCTTGTTTAGAGAGGTAGAAGATCTTCTTATAGCCACAATTTTGTCTTCTTTTAGGACATCCATTACAGACAAAGGTAGCTTTGTCTAGTAAAGGACAAGGAAGGTTATGGCCTGTAGACTCTCGGACTTGTCTGTTTCGTTTGACCTCTTTGGAAACAGTAGTTGGGTCTTTTAGAATGGATTGTCCAATAGCTTTGAATGTTTCACCGCGCTCTAAACCTAATTGGATATCATTACGGTCGGAAAGGGTAAGATGTTTATGTTTTGTCATAGTAGACCTCATTTCTAACTCAAACGTCTCACACTTAATTCCACCATAAAAATCCGTTTTAGACTAATTTCCACTTCGGTTGGGTAAGTGGAAGTTACTTTGAGAAGTTAGCTTTGATTTTCATTGAGTATAAAAAATAAACTTTTCTCTTGCAATTCCAGATAAATAGTGTATAATAGATGGGTATGTGAAAAGCATACTTGTGGGAGGTAAAAATCTCTAATTACCGCCAAAACCACAAAGGAGGATTTAAAAATGGCTAAAAAAGTCGAAAAACTTGTAAAATTGCAAATCCCTGCTGGTAAAGCTACACCAGCTCCACCGGTTGGACCTGCTCTTGGTCAAGCTGGTATCAATATCATGGGATTCACAAAAGAGTTCAACGCTCGTACAGCTGACCAAGCTGGTATGATCATTCCAGTTGTTATCTCAGTTTACGAAGATAAATCATTTACTTTCATCACTAAAACACCACCAGCTGCTGTTCTTTTGAAAAAAGCTGCAGGTGTTGAAAAAGGATCAGGTACACCTAACAAAACTAAAGTTGCTACAGTTACTCGTGCGCAAGTACAAGAAATTGCAGAAACTAAGATGCCAGATTTGAACGCAGCAAACGTAGAGTCTGCAATGCGTATGATCGAAGGTACTGCTCGTTCTATGGGATTCACTGTTGTTGACTAATCAATAACACAGTAGAAAATCTCACAGCAGTCTATTAGTTGCTTTTCATACTAGGCAGGTGACTGAGGCTTGTACTTGGGTACAGCAAGGGAACTTAAGGCCGTAGGATAAGGAAAGTAATAGACTGAAAACCCGCAAGACTTCATCATTTCGAGAAGTGACGTGGGAGATGAAAATCGATTGAACCACTTACAAGGAGAATAGAAAATGGCTAAAAAAAGCAAACAACTTCGTGCTGCTCTTGAGAAAATCGACAGCACAAAAGCATACAGCGTAGAAGAAGCTGTAGCACTTGCAAAAGAAACTAACTTTGCAAAATTTGACGCAACTGTAGAAGTTGCTTACAACTTGAACATCGACGTTAAAAAAGCTGACCAACAAATCCGTGGAGCAATGGTATTGCCAAACGGTACTGGTAAAACTTCACGCGTTCTTGTTTTCGCACGTGGTGCAAAAGCTGAAGAAGCAAAAGCTGCTGGTGCAGACTTTGTTGGTGAAGATGACCTTGTTGCTAAAATCAACGACGGTTGGTTGGACTTCGACGTAGTTATCGCTACACCTGACATGATGGCTCTTGTTGGACGTCTTGGACGTGTCCTTGGACCACGTAACTTGATGCCAAACCCTAAAACTGGTACTGTAACAATGGATGTTGCTAAAGCAGTTGAAGAGTCTAAAGGTGGTAAAATCACTTACCGTGCTGACCGTGCAGGTAACGTTCAAGCAATCATCGGTAAAGTATCATTTGAAGCTGAAAAATTGGTTGAAAACTTCAAAGCTTTCAACGAAACAATCCAAAAAGCAAAACCAGCTACAGCTAAAGGAACTTACGTAACAAACTTGACTATCACAACTACTCAAGGTGTTGGTATCAAAGTTGACGTAAACTCACTTTAATCAGTAGTTTATACAGTGAGAACGAGTACGAAAGTGCTCGTTTTTGATTTATCTAACTTTCAGTCTAGGAGACTATTTCAACCTAAGACAATAAATTTGAAAGTGAAGGTGTTTATTCAAATAATAATAAGAACTAAACAGCTTCATAGTAATAATTTTCGCCTGACAGCGAATGACTCTATCATAGCGCAGAAAGTGATTCTGGATCCTAGATTGTTTTTTAGCTTCAAGAACAGTGATGATATTGAGTTTTTCAAAATCTTGAGCAATGAGAGCGTTTAAAATAAAGCTTTCTAAGAAGGATTTTAGTAGGGCTACCAGTTGTTTTAATGTAAGGAATCTTAGACGTTTTTTGAAAGTCATATTTCTTCATTTGAGTTCCGCAATCAGGGCAAGATGGAGCCTCACAATCTAGTTTAGCAATGATTTCTTTGTGGGTATCCATATTAACAACATCCATAATTTGGATATTAGGGTCTTTAATGTCTAGTAGTTTTGTGATAAAATGTAACTGTTTCATATGATTCTTTCCAATGATGGTTTGGTTACTTTTCATTATAGATCTTATGGGACTTTTTTTCTACAACAAAATAAGCTCCATAAGATCTAATAGGGGATTTACCCACTACAAATATTATAGAAGCTTTTGTTTTTTTGTTGACAGTTTATTTCTGAAAAATTTTGAAATAAGTGTGGTGGGAAGTTTGTCTTAGTTTTCTTCAAATTAGTTAATTACTTGCTTATTTGATTTCCCCTATCCATTCAATTGCATATCTATTCCTAGAATTTTTCTTAAAATTAATGTATAATGAATTTAGTTATATATTTTATTATAAAACAACATACTAATTTAATGATGTAAAAAGAGGGGAATATGAATTTCAAAACTAGTGGAGAAGAACGACAGAATTTCTCGTTAAGAAAATTGGCAGTTGGACTTGTATCTGTAGCTGTTGCATATTTCTTTTTGATGGGAACAGCCCTACAGATTGTATCTGCCAAAGAACCTTATACCGTTAACTATACTTATGTTTTAGATTCGGATTTGACTGATGAAGAGAAGGATCTCTTGGTTACATCTCTACCACAAGTAGCGGAAGAATCCGATGCGACCTACTATCTGGTTTATCGAGCAAATCAAGTATTGCCCAATACAGGTACTAGCTCTCGATTAGGGACTGTTGCCTTGGTGGCTGTCCTTAGTTTATTGGTTGTAGTAGTTTTTAAGGGACGTGATGGCAAGAGCAAGATTAGTCGATTCTTGTTAGTAACGGGTCTAGGCAGTCAGTTGCTGTCTCCAACTGTCCTTGCTTTGACTAGCGAGACACTAGCTGCTTATAACACCCAATTATCGGTCCAGGCAGGAGAAGCCTTACCAACTCCGGTTGATATTCCTGGTTATACTTATCTAGGATATGTGGAAAATAAGCCAGCTCTTTCTGTACCGATAACTAGCAAACCAGCAGAATCTACTGGAAAGGAAGAATTTAAATCAGAAAACATTCAATCTCAAGAAGTGGCTACTACTCATTCAGCAGCTTTGACTATTAGAACTGAATTTGTCAAGCAGTCAAATGACAGCAAGTCTAACATAAAAAATGAAGATAGCTCAGCAGTAACGACTGTGTATCCTAAAAATAAGGCTACTAGTCAGCAAGCGAAAGTTATTCAGAGTCAGGATAGTAAGGATAGTCATGCTGTAAAAGATGAGAAACCAGACCAAAAACAAGGACTGGATCCAGAATCTGTAACAAATTCAAGCCAAACTGGTGGGAATCAAGAACAGACAAATCCAGTCCAGCCAGCTCCGACAAGACCAAAAACAGAGGGAGAACAAGAGGGAACGCATTCTCATGTAGAGTCTCAGTCGCAAGAGAATAATGAAACTGTAGTTCAATCAAAGGGAACTCAAGAACCAGGTCATGAGGGCGAGGCTCTGGTTCAACCAGCACAAGCAGTCTACACAGACCCGATTAGCACTCAAGGCACGCAAGAGTCAGGTCATGAGGGCGAGGCTTTGGTTCAAGCAGCACAAGCAGTCTACACAGACCCGATTAGCACTCAAGGCACACAAGAACCGGGTCATGAAGGTGAAGCTCTGGTTCAAGCAGCACAAGCAGTCTACACAGACCCGATCAGCACTCAAGGCACGCAAGAGTCAGGTCATGAAGGTGAAGCCCTGGTTCAAGCATCTCAGCCATCTTATACAGCCCCAATCAGTAGTCAAGGCACGCAAGAACCGGGTCATGAAGGTGAGTCTCTAGTCCAAGCAGAACAACCGTCTTATACAGGGGCAATCAGTGCTCAAGGCACGCAAGAACCGGGTCATGAAGGTGAGTTTCTAGTCCAAGCAGAACAACCGTCTTATACAGGGGCAATCAGTGCTCAAGGAACACAAGAGTCGGGCCATGAGGGTGAGGCCCTGGTTCAACCAGCGAAACCGACTTATACAGAACCCGTTAGCACTCAAGGCACACAAGAGACGGGTCATGAGGGTGAATCCCTAATCCAACCAGCACAACCTTCTTACGCAGCTCCAATTAGTACGCAAGGCACACAAGAGTCCGGTCACGAGGGTGAGGCTGCTGTAGCAGAAGCTCTTCCTGAACTGCCTTTGACAAGTACTCACCGAACAGTAACGGAAACCATTCCTCATGAAACCGAAGAAATCGAAGAAGCGACCATCTTAAAAAATCATCGAGAAATTGCTCAGGAAGGAAAAGACGGTTTACGGACAATCAAGTATGAAGATTATCTCGTAGATGGTAAGGTAGAAGCTAGTAAGGAAATCTCACATACAGAAATAGAGCCAACCAAAGAGATTGTCAAGGTTGGTAGTCTTGTTAAAACCAAGCCAATTGTTGAAATTACCAATCTGGTTAAAGATGAGAACCAAAAAGCAGTAGCAGTTAACTATTACCTAGATGATCCAACGTCTGCTTTTGTTAAGGCCAAGGCTCAAATTTACCAAAATGGAGCATTGGTCAAAGAGGTGGACTTGAAAGATCCATCAGCCCAACAAACGATTGATGGATTGGACTACTATACTCCTTATACAATTAAGACTTACCTGACCTACAATCTGGGACAATCTGATCAGGAAAGTACAGAAGTTTCGACGAAAGATTTTCAGTTAGACTACAAGAAAATTGAAATCAAAGATGTGGATGAAGTGGGGCTCTATGGTAAGGAAGATGGTCACTACCGTCGTTATCTAAACTTATCAGAAGTACCAAGTGATTTGTCACCTTATTTTGTCAAAGTCAAATCAGACAAGATGAAGGAAATGTTGTTACCAGTTAGCTCTATTAAGGAAACAGCTGATGGGAAATATAAGGTAACCGTTGCCTTCAATGAACTGGTTCAAGAGGAAGGTTCAGCATACAAAGATAACTATAGCTTCACAGTTGATAAGCAAAAACAGTCCAAGGATGGAATTTATACTTCCTTCAAGAAACTGGTTGCTGCCATGCAAGGCAATCTTGCTGGAACCTTTAAACTTGGAGCTGATATGACAGCTGATGAGGTGTCCTTAGCTAAGGGACAAACCAGCTATGTGACAGGTAATTTCACTGGTAATCTTATCGGTGCGAGTGACGGAAAACCGTTTGCGATTTATGACCTTAAAACAGCCTTGTTTGATAATTTGACCAAGGCTACTGTGAAAGATATTGACTTTAAAGCGGTATCGATTAAGAGTCAAGAAGACACAGCCAGCCTAGCAAAAGTGGCGACTAACAGCCAGATTAGTAATGTAGCTGTAGAAGGTCAATTGACAGGTGGCAAGTCAGTTGCAAGCTTGGTAGCGAAGGCTCAGGATACAGAAATAAGCAATAGTTCCTTTACAGGTAGCATTCAGGCCAAGCATACGGATGCCTCTCCTTACTATGTTGGAGGTATAGCAGGTCTCCTATCTGGTAATAAGGCTAAGATTGATAAGGTAGCCGTTGATGCAAATATTTCTAGCAATGCCCGCAACAATGACCAATTTGCTGGAGGTATTGTAGGGAAAGTTCAAAGTGGTGCTTTGGTTTCCCATGCACTAGCAAGTGGAACCATCCTCAATACGACAACCTATCCACGCGTCGGAGGAATAGCTGGTTCTACATGGCAAAATGGCCGTATCCATCATGTCGTTAGCATGGTCAATACTGGAGACGGCTATGCCATCACAGGAGACCAGTACAGGGGAGCGGACATCAAAGATGCCAGCACTGCAGTAGAGAATAGGAAAGTAGATCTCTATGCGACCCCAATCACCCAAGACCAGGCTAGAGAAAAAGTTCAGTCTTATGGTATGACAGTGACGCTAGACGATACAGGTCAAACACTCAAGGATAATCAGCAAAATGTGGACTATACTCAGTTAAGCCAAGGCCAAGCTAGTCGAAAAGTTGCTTATCACAATATTGAGAAATTGATGCCTTTCTACAACAAAGAATTAGTGGTTCACTATGGAAATCAAGTCGATCCTACTGATAAGCTCTATACTACAGAATTGCTGGATGTTGTACCAATGAAGGACAATGACATCATCACAGATATTCAGGCCAATAAAGCAGCTATCAATAAGCTTATGTTGCATTTTGCTGATAATACAATCAGCTATCTGGATGTCACCTACAAAGAAGATTTCAAAAATACACAGATTGCAGAATACAGCGTAGCAAGTAAAAACTTTATCTTTACACCGGAGGTCTTTTTATCTGACTATACGAAAGTGACCGATCAAGTTCTAGCAGATTTGCAAGGAGTCGAATATGACTCAGTAGCTATGAGAAGAGTTCTTGGCATTGAGGCAGATACTTCACTTGATCCGCTATATTTGGACAAAGAGTTTGAAAAAGTTAAGGCCAATATCGGTGAACATCTCCGGAAAGTGCTAGCCATGGACAAGTCTATCAATACGATGGGAGATAGTGTAGCAACCTACATCAGCGAAAAAATCGAGAATAACAAGGAAGCTTTCTTGCTTGGTTTGACCTACCTCAATCGCTGGTACAATATCAACTATGATCACATCAATACGAAGGATCTCAATACCTATAAGTTTGACTTTGATGGCAATAGCACAGCTTCAACCCTGGATACCATCATTGCCCTAGGTCAGAGTGGTATGGAAAATCTTAAGGCATCAAATAATCCAAGTGCCTATGAAACAACCCTGGCTGCTGCAAAAGGTCGCAAGACAGTGACTGATTTACTAGAGTCTTACAGAAAACTTTTCCTACCAACTAAAACAAATAATGAATGGTTGAAGACAAATACTAAGGCCTATATCGTAGAGAGTAAGTCGGCTATTCCAGAAGTGCGTACCAAACAAGAGTCAGCTACACCAGATAGTAACTATAGGCTGGGAGTCTATGACCGTATTACGGCACCAAGTTGGAAATTAAAAAATATGCTCCTACCGCTATTGACATTGCCAGAAGAGGATGTTTATGTGATTTCAAACCTTTCTACCTTGGCCTTTGGTGGCTACGAACGCTACCGTGACCGTGTCAATAATACAGTCTTATCCGGAGAAGAACTCCGTCAGTATGTTCGTGGTAAGGTAGACCAGTCAGCTGAATGGCAACGAGACCACTATGATATCTGGTATCATCTTCTTTCACCAGAATACAAAGAAAAACTCTTCCGTTCAGTTATGGTTTCAGATGGCTTTGGTATGAAAGATAGCAATAGCAAGTATTACTGGGCTACCCTGTCTGATAAGGCAATTGCTTCTATTTACAATTTCTTTGGACCTACTGGTAAGTGGTATGGGGAGAGTAAAGGCGCCGGAGCCTATGCCAATGGTTCAGAGGTTCACTATGTCAGCGACCGCTTGTTGGATAAGTACGGAACATCTGTCTATACCCATGAAATGGTTCATAATTCTGACGGACATATTTACTTTGAAGGAAAAGGTCGTCGTGAAGGATTGGGAGCAGAGTTGTATGCCTTAGGACTGTTGCAATCTGCTGACAACCTAGATAAGGATGCTATTGTCTTGAATACTCTCTATAAAGGGGATAAGGATTCCCTAACTCGCTTGCATACTTATGACCCGACAAGTCGCTTCACATCAGCTGCAGCCTTGCAAGAGTATGTTCACGGTATGTACGATGTCTTGTACACCTTGGATGCTATGGAAGCCAATGCCATTCTAACTAAGTCTAATGATGTTAAGAAAAAATGGTTTAGAAAAATAGAGAATTTCTACATTGAGGACAAGTACCATAAACAAACGCATGCTGGAAACTCTGTTCGCCCATTGACAGATGCTGAAGTAAGTAAGCTAACTAGTCTTGATGCCTTGATTGACAATGATATCATCAACCGTCGAGCTTACCGTGATAAGAGTGACTATACTCGTAATGGCTATCATCTTATCAACATGTTCTCACCGATTTATGCTGCCCTCAGCAATCCAAAGGGTGCGCCTGGTGACATCATGTTTAGAAAGACGGCCTATGAATTGTTAGCAGAAAAAGGTTACCAAGATGGGTTCTTACCATATGTATCCAACCAATATGCAGAAGAAGCTAAACGAAATGGTGATATCACCTATTCAGATTGGCACCGAAAAGATGTTGGCCTCATCACTGATAGCCTCGTCTTGAAAAATGTCTTTGACAACCAATACGCTTCATGGGCTGATTTCAAGAAGGATATGTTTCATCAACGTATTCGTAAGCAAGAACAGTTGAAACCAATTACCATTCAGTACGAACTTGGTGTGCCAAACAGTAGCAAGGAGATTACAATCCGTTCAGCTGCCCAAATGCAAGAACTGATCGATCAAGCAGTGGCAAAAGATGTGGCTAACATTGATCGTACGACAAGCCATGCTCCTGCAAGTTGGGTACACTTGTTAAAACAAAAAATCTACAATGCCTACCTACGTAGCACAGATGATTTCAGAGAATCGATTTACAAACAATAAGAAAACTCCCTCAAGCTATCCTGTCTAAGTCAGTCTATCTTGCAGATGGTCAGTCTTTGTGATAGCATAACATAAAGTCCTTTTGATGGGGAACTTGCTAGGAAATCCCCAAGCATTGTAACGGATGAACCACCCTCGCCTTTTTGTGAGGGTGGTTTTCCTTTGTAAGCAGAAAATAAGAGAGAAAGAGTCTATAGCATGTCGAGAATTGTCACCATTCATCCAGCCAAGGAAATCCATCGCTATGGCTTTGAGAGCCCCCAGGTCTATCGAGCACGTATCGCACGACATCTGGGTTTGGAATATGTTTACCTTGTATCGAGTCCTCAGCTTCGTCCTGATTGGAAGAAAGACTTGATTAAGTTAGGGTTTTTAGAAAAAGAACTGATTTTCGTCCCTCATATTTTTTCGGATATGGAGCAGGCGGACTATGGTCAGTCAAAGGCAGAAAATATCGTCCTAGCGGCTCACTATTCACTAGGGAAAGTGGCCCAAAGCTACCGCAAACTATTAGATAGAACTTATAGGATATTGGGAATTCTAGTCACCCTATTGCTCTACTTCTGCTTGGTTTCCTGAATTGCCTATCGGAAAAAAAGAAGAGAAGAGGCCTTAGCTCAGATTTATCCGGAGACTATGACACATCATTTTTAAGCAATGATAGTGCTTAAATTTGAAGGATTCGGCTAAGCATAGAAGTCGTTTCAAGGTAAAGAAACTTAGAAAGTTTTTGAAAGTCAGATTTCTTCATTTTCCATCCGCAATCAGGGAAAGATGGGGCGTCGTAGTCCAGTTTAGCAATGATTTCTTTATGTAAAACTCTATTAACAACATCCATCATTTTGATATTAGGGTCTTTAATGTCCAGTAATTTTGTGATAAAAAGTATTTGTTCCATTTGATTCTTTCTAATGAGTTGTTTAGTTGCTTTTCGTGATAGCTCCTATGGGGCTTTTTTTCTACAACAAAATAGGCTCTATAATCTCTATAGGGGATTTAGCTGCTATAAATATTATGGAGCCAAAAGTTGAAGACACTATGTCTTAACTTTTTTTGATTTCGAAACATCTCCTTATAAGGTAAATTTAAGTTACTGCTGTTATTCTTAGGGGCACGTGTTTCAATACAATACTCTTTAAGCGTATTTAAATTGGTTTTATACTAAAGCATTGATCATCGTTAATGAAAAATAGAAAGATTTCTAATAAAATTAAAAAACACTCATTCAAACTCAATAATTACCAGCTATAATACTTGAACGGAACAAGTGTTAATGTTATAATGAGCTATAGTGTTTAGAATCATATAGCAATCTTTTTTAAGATGTTCTCCTCTTAATATTACTAAAAAATTTAAGGGGGGGGCTTTTTATTTGCCCTAATGCTTTAAATCAACACGAATAAAATAAATCAAGGAGGTTGAATCTCATGAAGAGAGGTCAACAAGATTTTCGAACGGAGAAATATATTCGTTATGGTATCCGGAAGTATAGCTTTGGAGCAGCATCGGTAGCAATTGCAGCTGGTTTGATGTTTCTTGGAGCTGGTGCGGTATCAGCAACGGAAGTTCAAGGTGCAGAAGCATCAGTAGCTGCAACGTCTCCAGCTGGAAAAACTGATCAAGATACTGCAGAAGCGAAACCTGAGACTACAAAAGCTGCAGAAGTTAAACCAGAAACTAAAGCAGAAGAAGCTCCGAAAGAAGTAGTAGCTCCGAAATTGGATAAGACTCAATTAGAATCTTATGTTAACCAGGTAGCAGAAAATATAGCTGCAGGCAAATATGCAAACAAGACAGACGAAAGTTTGGCTCTTTTGAATGCAGATTTGGAAGCGGCAAAAGCAGCTCTTTCAAGTGCTAATAGTCAAGATGAGTTAAAAGCTGCTTACAACAAACTTGTAACAACTGTAAACTCAAAACTACAAAACAAACCAGTTGAGAAAAAAGCAGCTCCAGCAGTTGATACTACAAATGGTAAAGAAACTGTAGGGAAAAAAGCAGAAAATACAGAGAAAAAATCTGAGTCAAACGCAATTGAAAATACAGGTTCAAAAGATGAGCGTAATGGTAAAGAACTAGTCCAAGGTTCACACTTACGTTCAGCTAACGAAGGGTATACATTAGCATCTACCGAACTTAGAAAAGGAAATGGTGAATTCGCTACAGCAACAGGTAAATCTTATGAAGTTTTAGATGGGAATAAGGATTATAAAGTTTATGTTCATGGATATCAATCTGATAACACTGATGTGCCTGCGGCTGTTAATGGACAAGCTGGGATTAGTGGACGTACGGACATCCCTTTATCAAAAACAGAAGCTCAAAAGCTTGGTCGAGAAGCTAAGCTATGGACTGGGAAACCACGTGTTACAGGGAACAACAACGGAGGTACAGTTTACGGTTCAAGAGGTGCCTATGAGTATATAGCTACAGAAATCTACGGGTATACTTTTGAACAAGGGAATCATTATGTGTATATTACTGATGTAAAAAATCGTTTTAGTTTATCACAGGAAGCAGTAGCAGCAGGATACAAAGTCACAAACATCGACATAAGCAATTTACCGCCAGGATTAGCTTATAATGCAACTACAGATACTGTAGAAGGATATATAGAATCTGATCTTCAAAACGGTGTATATGACATGCGTTATCTGGTTACTGTTTCTAAACCAGATGGTTCTACTCAAAAATTTGATTTTCGTAACCTAAAATCTGGATGGATTGGATGGCAAGATAGCTCTGCACCACGTATTCAAGGAACATCAAAATTAGTAACAATAGGTGATCAAGTAAATCATAATATTGAATATGTCGATAATGATGGAATTAGTCGTGATGAAAGAGCTGGTTATGTATACACAAGTGGTGGAGACAAAGTTGTTGCTGGTTCAAAAACTGCCCCTAAACAAAAGAAAGGCGCAACCTTTACTGCAGTTGATGGTTCTAAAGTAAGAACTCAGAATTCACCGCTTACAATCACAGCGCATACAACCCTAAACGGTAATTATACAGGAAGTGAAACTCCGATAAATGATGTTGTACCAGGATTAAATTATAATCCAACAACTGGAGATATTACTGGAACAGCAAATGAAGCTGGTATTTTCACAGCATCTGTTTATGCCAAAGACTACAATAATACAACCAATGCAAAAAATACGGATTGGAATATGTATGGTCAAGAAGCTCATGAAAATATTACAATTGCAGTAGCACCTAAAATTACGGTTAAGAATGTTGAAGCTTATGCTACAAATGTACCTGTGACAATTTCAAAAGGTGCTAACAAAGCGGAAATTACAATGCCAGATGGAACAGTTACAAAACTTGTAGTTAAAGATGGTAACTGGACAGTGGCTGCAGGTACTACTAATACAGCAGTGCAAGAAGGTACGGTATTAGGAGTAGCATCTACAACAGAAGATTCAACTCTTAACTTAACTGTAACACCAGAATCTACAAAATACGTTGGTGTTGATAGTATTGCAGCAAAAGCTACTACAGATAAAGTACGTGCAAATTTACAGCGTGAAGTTGTTAAAGTAAAAGATAAAGATAATAATGAATATACAGCTACTTTCAATAGTGCAACAGGTAAATACAATCTTCCAAATGAAGATGCATATGTACTAAAAGAGAATGTAGATCGAACTACAACATTAACAGAACGTCGTGTCTATACAGATGCTAAAGCTGATGGTAGTGTGGATTTCATCGTTTATGAATTCACACGTACATGGAATGCAACTTCAAATGCAGCTACTTTAATAGAAAAAGTTGCTGAAATCCGCAAAAACGGAGAAGTAACAGCGGTCGGTGATGTAAGGCGTACAGTTACTGCTTTACCAAAAGATCAGACAGCTGATGTAACAGGTGTTACTGTAACTGTGAATTATGATTCAGTAACAAACCAATGGACATCTTCTGACGGTACAGCAGTAACAGCTAAAGAAACAAATGCTGGTTGGGAAGTTGAGACTGAATCAGGGTTTAAAGGGTATATAGCATACCGCGAAGCATCTTCTACAGATGTAGCATCAATTCAAAATGCTAAACCAGCAGGGACTTCAACAAGTTATTCAGAAGCAAAAGATACATCAGTAGACTTAGTTAAATCAACTAAAGCAAACGTAGCATTTGCAGATACAATCGATGATAAAACATCAGCAACAGATTCAGATACGATTAAAACAAAAGTAACGGCAACTGCACCAGACGGTACAGTAACTACTTTTGACGGAGCTCAAGCTGAAGAAACAGTTTATATTCAAGCTCAACGTACAGCAGCAACTAAAACTCAAGCAGCAGCAACAGCTATCAAAGAACAACAAGATTCACAAAACGAATTAGCTCGCCTTCAAGAACTATTGGATCGTGCATCAAGATTAGCAGATGATGCTCAAAAAGCATTAGATAATCTAAAACTACGTTCTATTTCTCCGACGGCTCAAGAATTAGCAGAGAGAAGACTTGCGCATGCTCAAGAGTTTAAAGCATCTGTAGAAACGCAATTAGAAACAGCTAAAGTAAACCTTTCAACAAAAAATACTGAAGTAGAGTCAGCGCGTACTGCAGCTATAGAAGCTGAAAAAGCAGTAGAAATAGCACGTGCAGCTCTGAAAACAGCTGCAGAAGCAAACCTAGCTAAAGCTAACGCTTATGTATTATCTCAAAAAGGACGTTACAAAGTAACAGCGAGAGCAGTAGACTCAAACGGTGTTGTAACAACTCCAACAGTAGATGGAACAGATGCAGGTGCAGTAACAGAAGACGCAGTAGCAGAAACAACTTACTACATCGTAGTAACAGATCCAGAGAAATCATCAGGAGCTCAAGGTCAAAAACAAACTGACTCAATGGAAGATAATTTCAATGATGGAAAAGAAGGAACTACAGTATCAGATTACAAACTAGTCAATCCAAAAACAGGAGCTAAAGTTGAATCTGTAACAACTGATCAAGGAACTTACACAGTAGACTCAACAACAGGAGAAGTAACGTTCACTCCAGTAGAAGGATTTGTAGGAACAGCTACATCGATGAAAGTTTCAGCGAATGTAACATTCAACGATGAGTCAGGAAGTCAAGTAAGAGTAGCGACAGAAAACACGTATACACCGACTGTATATGGAGTTCAATCTTCTAAGGATGAAACTACAGGAAAACAAGGTCAAACTCAAACTTCTAAATCAGGAAAAGATCGCTTCTCTGAATTAAATACAACAGCTAACACTCCAGATAGAACTAATGTAGACTGGGCAACAGCGGCATACTCACTAGAAGGTGCTAATGAAAAAGGTGAAGTTGAAGTCGAAGGAGAAGGAACGTATTCAATCGATTCAACAACAGGTGTAGTAACATTTAAACCACTTCCAACATTTAAAGGAGAAGGTAAAGGTGTTAATGTACAGGTATCCGTAATGGCAACTGACTCAGAAGGAAATCAAGTTCCAGTTACATCAAAAGGGAAATACACACCAACAGTAACAGGCGTAACCCCAACAGCTAAAGAAGCTACTTCAACAGGAATCCAAGGTGAAAGACAAAAAGGAACACCAACATTCACAGCAGGAGATGTAGAAGTACCTATTAAAGATAATTCAGCAGTTCTTCTTGATAAACAAGGCAATCCAGTAGCTGCAGGAACTGCAGTAAATGCTGAAGATGCAAATGGAAACAAAGTCGGAGAATATACAATTGATCCAACATCAAATACTGTAACATTTACACCAACGGATAAGGCTTATGTGGGTAAAGTATTACCAGCAAATGTACAAGCAGAAGATGTAAATGGAACAACCGTTAAAACAACTTACACTCCAACAATCGTAGGAGTTAAACCAACAGCAACACCTGCAGAATCAACAAATATTCAAGGTGAAGTGCAAACAGGAGTTGTAGCATTTGCTCCAGGTAAGGCGACAATTTCAGGTGTAGAAAAAACAGTAGCAATCAAAGCAGGATCTGCTAAATTAGTAAATGCTGACGGAAGTGTACCAACAGAAGCGACAGTACCAGCCTATAAAGAGGACGGAGTTACTCAAGTAGGAACATACTCAATTGACCCAGCAACAAACACAGTAACATTCACACCGACTGATAAAACTTATACAGGTAAGGTATTACCAGCAAATGTACAAGCGGAAGATGTAAATGGCTCAACTGTTAAAACAACTTACACACCACATATCGTAGGTGTAGCACCGACAGCAGATCCAGCTACATCAACAGATGTACAAGGTGTAGAACAATCTAAAGAAGTAACATTCGTACCAGGTAAAGCGGATGTTAATGGAACTGAAAAAACAGCAGCAATCGATCCTTTATCATATAAGGTACTAGGAGAAAATGGACAACCAGCTGATGAAGTAGAAGCAAAAGATCCAAATGGAAAAGTAGTAGGTAAATTTACAGTTAAGAATGTAGATGGAAAAGCTATAGCTGTATTCACACCAACTGACAAAACTTATGTAGGAGCTGTTCAGCCAGTAACTGTTCAAGCGGCAGATACAAATGGAACTACAGTTACAACAACTTACACACCAACTATTACGCCAATCAAACCAACAGGAACACCTGTAGCAACAGAAGGAATTCAAGGTGCTGAGCAAAGCGGAACACCAACATTCACTCAAGGTAGTGACAAAGTTCCAATGAAGATTGATGCAGACCAACCAGCGAAATTAGTAGATCCAGAAACTGGAAATCCAACAGATAAAACAACAATTCCAGCAAAAGACGCTAAAGGAAATACAGTTGGAACATACGCAATCAAACCAACCACTGGAGAAGTAACATTCACACCAAATAAAGATTTCGCAGGAACACCAGTACCAGCGACAGTTGAAGCAAAAGATGCGAATGGAACACCAGCGACAGCTAAGTACACACCAACAGTTAAACCTGCGACACCAACAGCAACAGACGCTGTGACAGAAGATGTCCAAGGTGCAACGCAAGAAGCAACTCCAGTATTCATAACAGGGAAAGCAACTGTTAACGGTACAGAAGTAGAAGTTCCATTAGATAACAACGTACCAGCTAAATTAATCGATCCTGCGACTAAACAACCTACAGACGAAAAATCTGTTAAAGTACCAAACGAAGGAACATACACAATTGATGAGACTGGGAAAGTAACATTCACACCAGAAAAAACATTCACAGGTAAAACTGCAGGAATTGATGTACGCCGTGTTGATACAAACGGAACACCAGTAACAGCTAAGTACACACCAGTTGTAAAACCAGCAACACCAACAAGTTCAGACGTCGTAACAACCAATGTTCAAGGTGCAACTCAAGAAGGAACGCCAACATTTACAGGTGGGAAAGTAACGATCAATGGTCAAGAAAAAACTGTTAAAATCGATGAAGCTGTAAAACCAAAATTCGATGATGGAACAACAACGAAGACAGTTCCAAACGAAGGAACATACACAATCGATGAGACTGGAAAAGTAACATTCACACCAGAAAAAACATTCACAGGACAAGCTACAGGAGTAACAGTTAAACGTGTTGATACGAACGGAACACCAGTAACAGCTAAATACACGCCAGTAGTAATCCCAGTGTCACCAACTTCTAAAGATGCAGAATCAGAAGGTCCAAAAGGACAATCTCAAGAAGGAACACCAACATTTACAGGTGGAAAAGTAACACTTAACGGAAAAGAAGTACCAGTAGAAATCGATGAAACTGTAAAACCAAAATTCGATGATGGAACAACAACTAAGACAGTACCAAACGAAGGAACATACACAATCGATGAAACTGGAAAAGTAACATTCACTCCAGAACCAAACTTCGTAGGAAAAGCTGCAGGAGTAACGGTTAAACGTGTTGATACGAACGGAACACCAGTAACTGCTAAGTATATTCCAACAGTTCGCCCAGATACTAGATATGTAGTTATCGAAAAAGATGGCAAAGAAACAGATTTACTTCCATCTAAAGATGGCGCTAAACCTTCAGAATCAATCCCAGGATACAATGTTGTTAGAACTGAAATTGATGAAAAAGGAAATACAAAACACATCTACGAAAAAGTTACAACATCATTTGTAGATGAAAGTGGTAAACCAGTTTCACCAAGCGAAGAGGGTAACCAACCTAAGAAAGCTATCTCAGGATACGAGTTTGTTAAGACAACAACTGATAAAGATGGTAATGTAACTCACGTTTACCGTAAAGTAGTTAAGACAACAACATCATTTGTAGATGAAAGTGGTAAGCCAGTTTCACCAAGCGAAGAGGGTAGCCAACCTAAGAAAGACATTCCAGGTTACCGCTTCGTAGAAACTAAGAAACTTCCAAATGGAGATACTGTTCATGTTTATGAAAAAGTAACACCACCAGCTCCAACACCTTCACCTGTTCCTCAACCAAATCCAGGTAAGCAAAATACAACTACTTGGACTGATGAGAATGGAAATCCATTGAAACCAACTGAGCCAGGTTCTAAAGAACCGGGAACAATTCCAGGTTACGAATATGTGAAGACTGTGACAGATTCAAATGGAAATATCAGACATATCTTCCGCAAAGTTGAGATGCCAACTCCAACACCGGTTGAACCGACTCAACCAGCACAACCGGTAGAGCCAGCAACTCCAGCAATACCTGAACAGCCAGCTAAACCTCAAATGCCAGCAACACCTAAATATGTTGATGGTCAAAAAGAATTGCCTAACACAGGTACAGAAGCTAACGCTAGTCTAGCAGCACTTGGACTTCTTGGAGTATTGAGTGGATTCGGTCTTGTAGCTCGTAAGAAGAAAGAAGACTAAGCTTTCTAATTGATATGATTTGTTTACACTGAACAGATTATCCTTAAAGCTGATGAATCGATGATTCATCAGCTTTTTGCGTACGACGGGCATTCCGTTCATCTGAAGTGTAAGTCCTCTGTGGGTACTATCTACTAGTGAACCTGTTAGCGATTCTCAGTCTGACGCTGGAAATAAGAATCGGCAGAGGGAGGGACAGAGAAATTGTAGTTCTACGAACAAAAAGGTGGAGGTTCGTAGAGCAGATGAAGATGAGAGCAATTCCAAAGTACAAAAAATAGTCGTAACCTAAATGTGTAAATGATGGGAGGAATTGAATTCGAACTAGGGAGGTAATAATTAATTTATGCTATAGTCTTTTGATTCTAGTTTAGCAAATAATAGATTAGAATTGTCAGATAATATAATTTTATGTTATAATAAAGAAAAAACAGAGGTGTTCAAATGTCAGAAGCAGGTCATAAGTTTTTAGCAAAATTGGGGAAAAAACGCTTACGTCCAGGTGGAAAACGTGCCACAGATTGGTTAATTGCGGAAGGAGGATTTTCAAAAGAAAAGAGAATACTAGAGGTTGCGTGTAATAGGGGAACTACAGCAATTGAGTTGGCACAGCGTTTTGGTTGTAAGATAACTGCTGTTGATATGGATGGACAAGCCTTAGAAGTGGCTAAAAAATCTGCTGAAGCGGCAGGTGTTGCTCATTTAATCAGTTTTGAAAGAGCAAATGCAATGAAACTTCCTTATCAAGATGCTAGTTTTGATATTGTTATAAATGAAGCTATGTTGACTATGCAAGCCGATCAAGCTAAGAAAAAATGTGTAATGGAGTATCTAAGGGTTTTAAAACCTGAAGGTCTTCTTTTGACACATGATGTGCTTCTTAAGGAAGATAAAGAGTCTGTCAGACAGGAATTATCACAAGCAATTCATGTAAATGTAGGTCCTTTGACTCAAGATGGTTGGGAACAGGTGATGATAGAATCAGGTTATTGTGATGTGAAAGTATTGACTGGTGAAATGACCTTAATGAAATTATCAGGTATGATTTATGATGAAGGTTGGCTAGGAACTTTGAAAATTTGTGTAAATGCTTGTAAAAAGGAGAATAGAAAGCAGTTTTTAACGATGTATAAAATGTTTGCTAAGAATAAGCAGAAACTGGGCTTTATTGCGATGGCTAGTTATAAATCGTCAAATCGTTAGATAATTATTGAAGTTAACTTTTCCTTTTTTCTTTCTTAAAAAATATGCTATAATAGAGAGTAAAAAACTTTGAAAGAAAGAAAAAGATGAATTTAAAAGATTACATTGCAACAATTGAAAATTATCCAAAGGAAGGTATTACCTTCCGTGATATCAGTCCTTTGATGGCTGATGGAAATGCTTATAGCTATGCTGTTCGTGAAATTGTTCAGTATGCTACTGACAAGAAAATTGACATGGTTGTAGGGCCTGAGGCTCGTGGTTTTATCGTGGGCTGTCCAGTTGCCTTTGAGTTGGGAATTGGTTTTGCACCTGTTCGTAAGCCAGGTAAATTGCCACGCGAAGTTATTTCTGCTGACTATGAAAAAGAGTACGGTGTTGATACCTTGACTATGCACGCGGATGCCATCAAGCCAGGTCAACGTGTTCTTATCGTAGATGATCTCTTGGCTACAGGTGGAACTGTTAAGGCAACCATCGAGATGATTGAAAAACTTGGTGGTATTGTAGCAGGTTGTGCCTTCCTTGTTGAATTGGATGAATTGAACGGCCGTGAAAAAATCGGTGACTACGATTACAAGGTTCTTATGCATTATTAATGAAAAACAGTCCTTAGGGCTGTTTTCTCTACATTAGGGTATAAAAATAGACTATAGCTAGTTAGAGAAAAACTATAATTGAAAACTATATCTTCTTGCAGTATAATAAAGGGACTAAGTGTTTGAGATTTAGTTTTATACTCAATGAAAATCAAAGAGCAAACTAGGAAACTAGCCGCAGGCTGCTCAAAACACTGTTTTGAGGTTGTGGATAGAACTGACGAAGTCAGTAACATATCTACGGCAAGGCAACGTTGACGAGGTTTGAAGAGATTTTCGAAGAGTTTCAAACATATGCAATGATTCCTGAAAAGTACAGTTAGGAGAGAGTTATGCCGATTCGAATTGATAAAAAACTACCAGCTGTTGAGATTTTACGGACAGAGAATATCTTTGTCATGGATGATCAACGTGCGGCCCACCAAGATATTCGCCCTTTGAAGATTTTAATTTTAAATCTCATGCCACAGAAAATGGTCACAGAGACCCAGTTGTTGCGCCACTTGGCTAATACACCCCTACAACTGGATATTGATTTCCTTTATATGGAGAGCCATCGTTCTAAGACAACTCGTTCAGAGCACATGGAGACCTTTTATAAAACTTTTCCTGAAGTCAAGGATGAGTATTTTGATGGGATGATTATCACGGGTGCTCCAGTTGAGCATTTACCATTTGAGGAAGTGGACTATTGGGAGGAATTTAGCCAGGTGCTTGAGTGGTCCAAGACCCATGTCTATTCGACCCTTCATATCTGTTGGGGTGCTCAGGCGGGACTCTATCTGCGTTATGGGGTTGAAAAATACCAGATGAACAGTAAGTTATCGGGTATCTATCCTCAGGACACCTTAAAGGAAGGTCATCTTCTTTTTAGAGGCTTTGACGATAGCTACGTAGCTCCTCATTCTCGGCATACGGAGATTTCTAAGGAAGAGATTCTGAATAAGACCAATCTCGAGATTTTATCAGAGGGACCTCAGGTTGGGGTTTCGATTTTGGCTAGTCGGGATTTGCGTGAAATTTATAGTTTTGGGCATTTGGAATATGACCGTGATACCTTGGCAAAAGAGTATTTTAGAGATTGTGATGCAGGTTTGGATCCACATATTCCAGAAAATTACTTTAAGGATGATGATGTTAATCAGACCCCTTGTCTTTGTTGGTCTTCATCGGCAGCCCTCTTTTTCAGTAACTGGGTGAACTATGCGGTCTATCAGGAGACGCCTTTTGACTGGAGAAAAATAGAAGATGATGCATCCGCATTTGGGTATTTATAAGAGGAATTATGACATATTTAGACGCTTTTAAATCAGGGAACTTGGTTTTACCGAGTGCCCTTCTCTTGCATTTTAAGGAACTCTTTCCTTCTAGCGACGATTTTCTGGTCTGGCAATTTTTCTATTTGCAAAATACGACAGGTTTGGAAGAAATGTCGCCAAGCCAGATTGCTGAAAGGATTGGCAAGGAAATTTCGGATGTCAACCAGTCCATTTCCAATCTGACGGAGAGGGGACTGCTTCAGTACCGTACTATCGAATTAAATGGCGAAATCGAATTGCTTTTTGATGCTAGTTTGGCTTTGGAACGTTTGGATGACTTGCTTGGAGCTAGTGCTTCGAGTTCAGACCAGTTGACACCTCAGAATCAGCTTAAGGATTTGGTGGAAACCTTCCAGCAGGAGTTGGGACGCTTGTTGACACCTTTTGAGATTGAGGATTTGACTAAGACACTAAAAGAAGATGGAACCAGTGCTGACTTGATTAAGGAAGCTCTTCGTGAAGCTGTTTTGAATGGAAAACCAAACTGGAAGTACATCCAGGCCATTTTGAGAAATTGGCGCCATGAAGGTATCAAGAGTGTGGCTCAAATCGAGGCTAAGCGGGCAGAAAGAGAAGCAAGCAATCCTCAGTTGACACAGGTATCTGCAGATTTCAGAAATGCTATGGATCTCTGGAAGGATTAATCCGTGCAAGCAGGCTTGAAATCCGAGTAAGATTTGCAAGCTGTGTTTAATTGTGATAAAATAAATAGAAAATAAATTGAAAAAAGAGGTATGTGAAATGTCACGTAAACCATTTATCGCTGGTAACTGGAAAATGAACAAAAATCCAGAAGAAGCTAAAGCATTTGTTGAAGCAGTTGCATCAAAGCTTCCTTCATCAGATATTGTTGAAGCAGGTATCGCTGCTCCAGCTCTTGATTTGACAGCTGTTCTTGCTGCTGCCAAAGATTCAAACCTTAAAGTTGCTGCTCAAAATTGCTACTTTGAAAATGCAGGTGCCTTCACTGGTGAAACTAGCCCACAAGTTTTGAAAGAAATCGGTACTGACTACGTTGTTATCGGTCACTCAGAACGCCGTGACTACTTCCATGAAACTGACGAAGATATCAACAAAAAAGCAAAAGCAATCTTTGCAAACGGTATGCTTCCAATCATCTGTTGTGGTGAGTCACTTGAAACTTACGAAGCTGGTAAAGCTGCTGAATTCGTAGGTGCTCAAGTATCTGCTGCATTGGCTGGATTGACTGCTGAACAAGTTGCTGCATCAGTTATCGCTTATGAGCCAATCTGGGCTATCGGTACTGGTAAATCAGCTTCACAAGACGATGCACAAAAAATGTGTAAAGTTGTTCGTGACGTTGTAGCTGCTGACTTCGGTCAAGAAGTTGCGGACAAAGTTCGTGTTCAATACGGTGGTTCTGTTAAACCTGAGAACGTTACTTCATACATGGCTTGTCCAGACGTTGACGGTGCCCTTGTAGGTGGTGCGTCACTTGAAGCTGAAAGCTTCTTGGCTTTGCTTGACTTTGTAAAATAATCAGTAGCAAAAGCTAGGTGGAACAGCATTCAGGTGCCTGTTCCATTTTTTATAGGAGAGGAAAGATTGAAAACAAAAATTGTATGTATAGGGCTAGCAAGTCTCTGCTTACTTGGCGCAAGAGTTTCAGGAATTGCGGCAGATGAAACAAGTGGAAGCACAGTTTCAGAAAAATCTAGTCTATCAACAGGGACTTCATCAACTAGTAGCAATGAACAGAGAAACAGTGTCTCTGCCCACTGGGATGGGGATTATTATGTAAAGGCTGATGGTTCTAAAGCTCAAAGTGAATGGATTTTTGACAACTACTACAAGGCTTGGTTTTATATTAATTCAGATGGTCGTTACACGCAGAATGAATGGCATGGAAATTACTACCTGAAATCAGGTGGCTATATGGCCCAAAACGAGTGGATCTATGACAGTAATTACAAGAGTTGGTTTTATCTTAAGTCAGATGGGGCTTATGCTCATCAAGAATGGCAATTGATTGGAAATAAGTGGTATTACTTCAAGAAGTGGGGTTACATGGCTAAAAGCCAATGGCAAGGAAGTTATTTCTTGAATGGTCAAGGTGCCATGATGCAAAATGAATGGCTTTATGATCCGGCTTATTCTGCTTATTTTTATCTAAAATCCGATGGAACTTATGCCAACCAAGAGTGGCAAAAAGTGGGCGGCAAATGGTACTATTTCAAGAAGTGGGGCTATATGGCGCGGAATGAGTGGCAAGGCAACTACTATTTGACTGGAAGTGGTGCCATGGCGACTGATGAAGTGATTATGGATGGTGCTCGCTATATCTTTGCGGCTTCTGGTGAGCTCAAAGAAAAGAAAGATTTGAATGTCGGCTGGGTTCACAGAGATGGTAAACGCTATTTCTTTAATAATAGAGAAGAGCAAGTGGGAACCGAACATGCTAAGAAAGTTATTGATATTAGTGAGCACAATGGTCGTATCAATGATTGGAAAAAGGTTATTGATGAGAACGAGGTGGATGGTGTCATTGTTCGTCTAGGTTATAGCGGTAAAGAAGACAAGGAATTGGCGCATAACATTAAGGAGTTAAACCGTCTGGGAATTCCTTATGGTGTCTATCTCTATACCTATGCTGAAAATGAGACCGATGCTGAGAATGACGCTGAACAGACCATTGAACTTCTGAAGAAATACAATATGAACTTGTCTTACCCTATCTACTATGATGTTGAGAACTGGGAGTATGTGAATAAAAGTAAGCGTGCTCCGAGTGATACAGGTACTTGGGTTAAGATTATCAACAAGTACATGGAGACGATGAAGCAGGCGGGCTATCAAAATGTGTATGTCTATAGCTATCGTAGTTTATTACAGACGCGTTTAAAACACCCAGATATTTTAAAACATGTAAACTGGGTAGCGGCCTATACCAATGCTTTAGAATGGGAAAATCCTCATTATTCAGGAGAAAAAGGTTGGCAGTATACCTCTTCTGAATACATGAAAGGAATTCGTGGTCGTGTGGACGTCAGCGTTTGGTATTAAGATATAAGTTTGAAAAAGGAGTGTGCAAGAAAATTGCATCCTCTTTTTCTTTATTTTGTCGCAGTTAAGAGATGTGTAAGGGGACTGTGTTTTATTCTAAAGAATTCTTAAATTATCAGTCTATTGCAACTTTTCTCATGTGGGTCATTTGGCTTGCTATTGTCTTTCCTTAGTAGTATACTAAGGTAGTAATCATTAAGAAGTGGTTACAAAAAATAATGAATGAGGTAAAATAAAATGGTAGAATTGAAAAAAGAAGCAGCAAAAGATGTCGCAACATTAACAAAAGCAGCGCCAGTAGCATTGGCAAAAACAAAGGAAGTTTTGAATCAAGCTGTTGCTGATTTGTACGTAGCCCACGTTGCTTTGCACCAAGTACACTGGTATATGCGTGGACGCGGTTTTATGGTATGGCATCCAAAAATGGATGAGTACATGGATGCTCTTGATGGTCATTTAGATGAAATCAGCGAACGATTGATTACACTCGGTGGAAGCCCATTCTCTACATTGACAGAATTCCTTCAAAATAGTGAAATCGAAGAAGAAGCTGGTGAATACCGTAATGTTGAAGAAAGCTTGGAACGTGTTCTAGCTATTTATCGCTACCTCATCACTCTTTTCCAAAAAGCGTTGGATGTGACTGACGAAGAAGGCGATGATGTTACAAACGATATTTTTGTTGGTGCTAAGGCTGAACTTGAGAAAACAGTTTGGATGCTTGCGGCAGAACTTGGACAAGCAACTGGTTTGTAAGAAATAAGGAAACATAGATAAATCTGTAGGAAATTTCTTACAGATTTTTCTATTTTGTAAGCTATTCCAAACCAGTCTTTTTTTGAGTTTTTTGATAGAATAGTACTATCAGTAAAAAGGATGGAAGCATGACTAAGAAAATCGTAGCTATTTGGGCCCAGGATGAAGAGGGTGTGATTGGGAAAGACAATCGTCTGCCTTGGCATTTGCCAGCAGAACTGCAACACTTCAAAGAAACAACCCTGAATCATGCTATCTTGATGGGACGTGTGACCTTTGATGGGATGGGGCGTCGCTTGCTTCCACAACGGAAAACCCTGATTTTGACGCGTAATCCGGAAGAAAAGATAGATGGTGCGGCTACTTTTCAGGATGTCCAGTCTGTCTTGGACTGGTATCAGTGTCAAGACAAGAATCTCTATATTATCGGTGGAAAGCAAATTTTTCAGGCTTTTGAACCCTACCTTGATGAAGTGATTGTGACTCACATTCATGCTCGAGTGGAGGGAGATACCTATTTTCCTGAAGAGTTTGACTTGTCCCTTTTTGAGACAGTTTCAAGCAAATCCTATACCAAAGATGAGAAAAATCCTTATGATTTTACCATCCAATACCGCAAGAGAAAGGAAGTCTAATGGAACGGAGTTTATTTGGTTTATTCACGGCTTTTCTGTGTTTGGTCTGCTTGCTTGCAGGGGCACAGGCTTTTCGTAAAAAGCGTTACGGGCTTTCTATCCTTCTTTGGTTAAATGCCTTTACCAATCTGGTCAATAGTATTCATGCTTTTTACATGACCTTATTTTAGATAGAATGACAGTATAGAATGGAAGGAAATCATGCCTACAACTAGAAAAAATGATATGATGGTTTATTGCTCATTTTGTGGCAAAAACCAAGAAGAAGTACAAAAAATAATCGCTGGCAACAATGCCTTTATTTGTAATGAATGCGTGGAGTTAGCTCAAGAAATTATTCGAGAAGAATTGGTTGAGGAAGTCTTGGCAGACTTGTCTGAAGTGCCAAAACCAATTGAACTTCTCCATATCTTGAACCACTATGTAATCGGTCAAGATCGTGCCAAGCGTGCCTTGGCAGTTGCAGTTTATAACCACTACAAACGTATTAATTTTCACGATACACGCGAAGAGTCAGAAGATGTGGATTTGCAGAAGTCAAACATCTTGATGATTGGCCCAACTGGTTCAGGGAAAACATTCCTTGCTCAGACCTTGGCTAAGAGCTTGAATGTGCCTTTTGCTATTGCAGATGCGACTGCTCTTACTGAGGCTGGTTATGTGGGTGAGGACGTGGAAAATATCCTCCTCAAACTCTTGCAGGCTGCTGACTTTAACATTGAACGTGCAGAGCGTGGCATTATCTATGTGGATGAAATTGACAAGATTGCCAAGAAGAGTGAGAATGTGTCTATCACACGTGATGTTTCTGGTGAAGGGGTGCAACAAGCCCTTCTTAAGATTATAGAGGGAACTGTTGCCAGCGTACCGCCTCAAGGTGGACGTAAACATCCACAACAAGAAATGATTCAAGTAGATACCAAAAATATCCTCTTCATCGTGGGTGGTGCTTTTGATGGCATTGAAGAAATTGTCAAACAACGTCTGGGTGAAAAGGTTATTGGCTTTGGTCAAAACAACAAGGCGATTGACGAAAACAGTTCTTACATGCAAGAAATCATCGCGGAAGATATTCAAAAATTTGGTATTATCCCTGAATTGATTGGACGTTTGCCTGTCTTTGCTGCTCTTGAGCAATTGACGGTCGATGACTTGGTTCGCATCTTGAAAGAGCCAAGAAATGCCTTGGTGAAACAGTACCAAACCTTGCTTTCTTATGATGATGTCGAGTTGGAATTTGACGACGAAGCCCTTCAAGAGATTGCTAATAAAGCTATCGAACGCAAGACAGGGGCGCGTGGTCTTCGCTCGATTATTGAAGAAACCATGCTAGATGTCATGTTTGAAGTACCGAGTCAGGAAAATGTGAAATTGGTCCGCATCACAAAAGAAGCTGTCGATGGAACGGATAAACCAATCCTAGAAACAGCCTAGAGGTGACTATGGAACTGAATACACACAATGCTGAAATCTTGCTCAGTGCGGCGAATAAATCCCACTATCCGCAGGATGAACTGCCAGAGATTGCCCTTGCAGGGCGTTCAAATGTTGGCAAATCTAGCTTTATCAACACCATGCTGAACCGCAAGAACCTAGCCCGAACATCAGGTAAACCTGGTAAAACCCAGTTACTCAACTTCTTTAACATTGATGACAAGATGCGCTTTGTGGATGTGCCTGGTTATGGCTATGCCCGTGTTTCTAAAAAGGAACGTGAAAAGTGGGGGCGCATGATTGAGGAGTACCTAACGACTCGGGAAAATCTTCGTGCAGTGGTCAGTCTAGTTGACCTTCGTCATGACCCGTCAGCAGATGATGTGCAGATGTACGAATTTCTTAAGTATTATGAGATTCCAGTCATCATTGTGGCGACCAAGGCGGACAAGATTCCTCGTGGTAAATGGAATAAGCATGAATCAGCAATCAAAAAGAAATTAAACTTTGACCCAAGTGACGACTTCATCCTCTTTTCATCTGTTAGCAAGGCAGGGATGGATGAGGCTTGGGATGCAATCTTAGAAAAATTGTGAGGAAAAGAAAATGGCAAAAACAATTCATACAGACAAAGCTCCAAAGGCTATCGGACCATATGTTCAAGGAAAAATCGTTGGCAACCTTTTGTTTGCTAGTGGTCAAGTTCCCCTATCTCCTGAAACTGGGGAAATCGTTGGAGAAACAATCCAAGAACAGACAGAACAAGTCTTGAAAAACATCGGTGCTATTTTGGCAGAGGCAGGAACTGACTTTGACCATGTTGTCAAAACAACGTGTTTCTTGAGCGATATGAACGACTTTGTTCCTTTTAACGAGGTTTACCAAACGGCCTTTACAGAGGAATTTCCAGCTCGTTCAGCAGTAGAGGTAGCTCGTCTTCCTCGTGATGTAAAAGTCGAAATTGAAGTCATCGCAGAGATTGGATAAGCTAGTTGAAGTTTGGTGTTGCCAAACTTCTTTTGATATAAGGAGAAACAGATGACAAAGAAACAACTTCACTTGGTGATTGTTACAGGGATGAGTGGGGCAGGCAAAACTGTAGCCATTCAGTCCTTCGAGGATTTAGGTTATTTTACTATTGATAATATGCCGCCAGCCCTCTTGCCTAAGTTTTTGCAGTTGGTGGAAACAAAGGAAGACGACCATAAGTTGGCCTTGGTAGTGGATATGCGTAGCCGTTCTTTCTTCTCAGAGATTCAAGCTGTTTTGGATGAGTTGGAAAACAAGGAAGAACTGGACTTTAAAATTCTCTTTTTGGATGCAGCTGATAAGGAATTGGTCGCGCGTTACAAGGAAACCAGACGGAGTCACCCATTAGCTGCAGATGGTCGGATTTTGGATGGAATCAAGCTGGAACGTGAGCTCTTGGCGCCTTTGAAAAATATGAGCCAAAATGTGGTGGATACGACTGAACTTACTCCTCGTGAGCTGCGTAAAACCCTTGCAGAGCAGTTTTCAGATCAAGAACAAGCCCAGTCTTTCCGTATCGAAGTCATGTCTTTCGGCTTTAAATATGGAATCCCGATTGATGCGGACTTGGTCTTTGATGTCCGATTCTTGCCAAATCCCTACTACCTTCCAGAACTGAGAAACCAAACGGGTGTGGATGAACCAGTGTATGACTATGTCATGAATCATCCTGAGTCAGAAGATTTTTATCAGCATTTGTTGGCCTTGATTGAACCGATTTTGCCAAGTTACCAAAAGGAAGGTAAGTCCGTTTTGACCATTGCCATGGGATGTACGGGTGGACAACACCGTAGTGTGGCCTTTGCCAAACGCTTGGCGCAGGACTTATCCAAGACTTGGCCTGTCAATGAAGGGCATCGCGACAAAGACCGAAGAAAGGAAACGGTAAACCGTTCATGAGAAAACCAAAGATAACGGTGATTGGTGGAGGTACTGGGATCCCCGTCATTCTTAAAAGTCTGCGGGAAAAAGATGTGGAAATCGCGGCTATCGTAACGGTGGCAGATGATGGTGGTTCTTCAGGTGAACTCCGAAAAAATATGCAACAATTGACACCGCCAGGTGATCTTCGTAATGTCCTTGTGGCCATGTCGGATATGCCTAAGTTTTATGAAAAGGTCTTTCAGTATCGCTTTTCTGAAGATGCTGGAGCCTTTGCTGGACATCCATTGGGAAATCTCATTATTGCAGGTCTGTCAGAAATGCAGGGTTCGACCTATAATGCCATGCAGTTGCTGAGCAAATTTTTCCATACGACTGGGAAGATTTATCCTTCCAGTGACCATCCTTTGACCCTGCATGCAGTCTTTCAGGATGGGACAGAAGTGGCTGGAGAGAGTCATATTGCAGACCATCCAGGCATGATTGACCATGTCTATGTGACCAATACCCTCAACGATGATACGCCTCTGGCCAGTCGTCGAGTAGTGCAGACCATTCTTGAAAGTGACATGATTGTCCTAGGGCCTGGCTCTCTCTTTACCTCTATTTTGCCCAATATTGTCATTAAGGAAATTGGGCAGGCGCTTTTGGAAACTAAGGCAGAAATCGCCTATGTCTGCAATATCATGACCCAACGTGGGGAGACAGAACACTTTACAGATAGTGATCATGTGGAGGTCTTGCATCGTCATCTTGGTCGCCCTTTTATCGATACTGTCTTGGTAAATATCGAAAAAGTGCCTCAGGAATACATGAATTCCAACCGGTTTGATGAATACTTGGTGCAGGTGGAACATGATTTTGCAAGTCTTTGTAAGCAAGTTCCGCGCGTGATTTCATCCAACTTCCTCCGTCTGGAAAATGGTGGTGCCTTCCACGATGGGAATTTGATAGTGGATGAGTTGATGCGGATTATACAGGTGAGAAAATGAGTTTCACAGTAGCAGTAAAAGAAGAAATCCTAGGTCAGCACCATCTAAGCCGGCATGAATTATCTGCCATTATCAAGATGTCTGGTAGCATCGGTCTCTCGACCTCGGGCCTGACCTTGTCCGTCGTGACAGAAAATGCCAAACTGGCTCGTCACCTCTATGAGTCCTTTCTCCATTTCTATGAAATCAAATCGGAAATACGTCACCACCAAAGAAGCAATCTCCGCAAGAATCGGGTCTATACCGTTTTTACAGATGAAAAGGTGCAGGATTTGTTAAGTGATTTGCACTTGGCAGACTCCTTCTTTGGTCTGGAAACAGGTATTGATGAGGCGATTTTATCGGATGAGGAAGCAGGTCGTGCCTATCTCTGTGGTGCTTTCTTGGCAAATGGAAGCATTCGTGACCCTGAGTCAGGCAAGTATCAGTTGGAAATCAGTTCTGTTTATCTGGACCACGCGCAAGGGATTGCCTCCCTTCTCCAGCAGTTTTTACTGGATGCCAAGGTGCTTGAACGCAAGAAGGGAGCTGTGACCTATCTCCAGCGTGCCGAAGATATTATGGACTTTCTTATAGTAATCGGAGCCATGAAGGCGCGTGATGATTTTGAGCGGGTTAAGATTTTGCGGGAAACTCGTAACGATCTTAATCGAGCCAATAATGCCGAGACAGCTAATATTGCTCGGACAGTTTCTGCCAGCATGAAGACTATCAACAATATCAGCAAAATCAAAGATATTATAGGCTTAGAAAATCTGCCAGTGGATTTGCAGGAAGTAGCGCAGTTGCGGATTCAGCACCCAGACTACTCTATCCAACAGTTGGCAGATAGCCTCAGCACCCCTCTGACCAAAAGTGGTGTCAACCACAGACTCAGAAAAATAAATAAATTAGCTGATGAACTATAAAACCAGGCTCTTGTTTTGCGAGGTTCTTTTTTGAAATAAAAAGAGGTTGGGCAAAAAGCAATGTCATTAAGTTAAGAAATTTGGCTCTTTAAAATCAAAAACGCATAATATCCGGTGTTGACTTGAACCGTAATACTATGCGTTTTATTGTGAGAAAATTTATTTCATTTTCTCCTGAAATTGAGTTTTTACCCAGTCTCTAATGAGTTATTTCCAAGTGACCAGTTCGCTCCAAACGCTAACATTCGATATAGTAGAGGTTTCACCAGCTGGAACCCATTTGTTGGTGCCTAAGTATCTAACTTCTAGTTTACGAACGTTTACTGTGTAAGATGCTTTTAGTCTAATATAACCATAAGTGTAGGGTGGTACGTTATGGGAGACTGAGTGATTTAAACTAAGTCCAGCTCCAGACTCCGGAGCAGAAAAGCTAACACCTGCACCTACAGTCAGAGTAGCTCCAGCTTTTCCACCATAGGCAGTTGAACTTACAGGACCTGATGTGGTGCTTTTCTTGTAAGAGTGAGAGTATTTAGTTCTATAGTCTGCAACACCAGTTGCATTAGAACGAGTCTGATACGTAGATTTAGACTCTAAATAGGCGTCTCTAAGTTCAGTCGTATAAAATGACAATAACTCTCCTGTGTTGATATCTTTTACAATACGATTAGATACAATTTCATAATTTGTACCAGGATAGACATCAGCAAAAACCGTAGATGTTGTGACTAAGAATAATAGACTTGATAGTAGAGAGAAAAACAATAGTTTCAGTTTAATCATAACAAATTTCCTTTCTTCATGAGTAAAAGATTATTTTTTCAATCCTTTGAAAGTTATAATGCAACCCGAAATAATACTGAGAGTTCCTACAGGTCTCCAATATAGTTGCCAAAAGAATAAATTTATTCTTTCTTTCAGTGTCGCATAGGGTTCGGCATAATAGGGGTTGATGTGAAATAATAAAAAACCAAAACATAAAACTATGATTCCAGTTAAGAATAAAATGTCCTTATTTACTTTCCTCATAAAACCTCCTTTTATTTTATTTAAAGCGCTTTCTATTATTAGTATACGTCAAAAAAAGAAAAAAACAAGTCTATTTATTTATTTTTTTATATGGTATAATAGAATAGTTGGAGAGTTTTTATATAGCTTTAAAAGGCTGATATGAATACTTTGTATAATCTAATGATTCTTCAAAAAATTTCTTATTCAAACAAGAGCAAAGAGAAGGTGGGCTGCATATCAGAAGTTAGATGTATTTCTGTCTAACTTTTGAGGTGTAGTTCATTTTAAAACCACGAATCCTATGTGACTCGTGGTTCTTTTTTATAAACTAGTAGAGTGTTTTGGTTGTACTTTTTGCTCAGGGTCGATGTAGTTGATAGCATTATTGACAGCAGTTGGAGCTTCTCCGAGACCTGTCGCAATCAAGTCAATTTTTCCGTCATAGTAGCAGCAGTCACCGATAGCATAGATACCTGCTTGGCTAGATTCTTGTTTGCTGTTGACGATAATCTTGTGGCGGTTGAGGTCGAGCCCCCAGTTTTTAAGATTACCGACCGAAGATTTGAAACCATAGTTGACAAAGAGGTGGTCTAGGTCAATCGTTTCGGTTTCATCAGATTTGACTTTTGTGATTTCAAGTTTATCGAGTGCTTTTCCATCTCCAAGGAGTTGGCTAGGAACGAATGGTGTCTTGATGGATACAGATGATTCTTGCAGGGCTTGAACACTGTGTTCCAAGGCACGGAAATTATCTCTGCGGTGAACAAGGGTGGTTGGTGCAATTTTTTCAAAAGCCAAAGCCCAATCCACTGCTGAGTCTCCCCCACCAAGAATCGTCACTTTCTTACCAGCGTATTGCTGGATGTTGGAAACGTGGTAATGGATATTTTCATAGCCCTCAACGCCTTCTAGTTCCAAAGGACGTGGTTTGAAGGCACCGCCACCCATAGCGATGATAACTGTTTTAGTCAGGTGACTTCCTTTAGAAGTCGTGATGGTAAATCCTTCTTCTTGTTTTTCAATCTCAAGAACCGTTTCATTAAGATGAATAGGGGTATCGAAGCTGTTTAGCTGTTCAATCAAGCGGTTAGTCAACTCTTCTCCAGTCAGATTTGGGAAGCCTGGGACGTCTAGGATTTCCTTTTCAGGGTAGAGAATAGCAGGTTGTCCACCCAGTTGGGGAAGAGAGTCGATGATTTGAACCTTGGCTTGGCGTAGGTGGGCATAAAAGGCTGCAAAAAGCCCGACAGGACCACCACCTACAATGGTAATATCATAGAGTTGAGACATGGTTTCTCCTTTGTTTTTTCTAGTCAGTTTATTGTATCATATTTTTGCTCAATGTAAAATGGACTAGGATAGGGAAAAAAATGCCAGAAAATGGTATAATAGGACGAAAGTGTTTTGATAGGGAGGATATCAGGGATGAATTTTCAACAATTATCCAATCTGCAATATTGGACCAGTTTGTTTGCAAGTCCATGGACGATAGCTATCAATCTGATTGATATTTTGATTGTTGCTTATATTTTATATCATTTTACAAAAGCTATTGCAGGAACCAAGATTATGATTTTGGTACGTGGAGTTTTGGTGTTTATTTTAGCTCAAATCCTTGCAAATATGATTGGCTTGACTACGATTTCTTGGTTGATCAATCAAATTATTACTTATGGGGTTATTGCGGCGGTTGTTATCTTCTCTCCAGAGATTCGGACTGGTTTGGAACGTTTGGGAAGAGCGACAGATTTCTTTTCCAATGCCCCTATTAGTGCTGAGGAACAGATGATTCGTGCCTTTGTTAAGTCTGTTGAATACATGAGTCCTCGTAAAATCGGGGCCTTGGTTGCTATTCAGCGTGTACGTACCTTGCAGGAGTATATTTCGACAGGAATTCCCTTAGATGCTAAGATTTCTGCAGAACTTCTCATTAACATTTTTATTCCCAACACTCCCCTACATGATGGTGCGGTGATTATCAGAGAAGAACGTATCGCTGTGACGTCTGCCTATCTGCCCTTGACAGAAAGTACAGGAATTTCCAAGGAATTTGGAACCAGACATCGGGCGGCTATTGGTTTATCAGAAGTCTCAGATGCCTTGACTTTTGTCGTATCAGAGGAAACGGGAGGAATTTCGATAACCTATAATGGAAGCTTTAAGCACAACCTAACACTTGATGAATTTGAAACAGAATTACGTGAAATCTTACTTCCAAAAGAGGAAGCAGGTCTTAGTTTTAAAGAACGATTGCTAGGAGGATGGAAACATGAGAAAAAATAGTTTATATATCATATCCTCACTCTTTTTTGCTTGTGTCTTATTTGTCTATGCTACGGCGACGAATTTTCAAAACAGTACCAGTGCTAGGCAGGTAAAAACGGAAACCTATACGAATACAGTAACAAATGTCCCTATTGACATACGCTATAATAGTGATGAGTATTTTATTAGCGGTTTTGCTTCAGAAGTATCAGTGGTCTTGACTGGTGCAAATCGCCTATCGCTAGCTAGTGAAATGCAAGAAAGCACACGTAAATTCAAGGTTACTGCTGACCTAACAGATGCCAGTGTTGGAACGATTGAAGTTCCTTTGAGCATTGAAGATTTACCCAATGGGCTGACCGCTGTGGCGACTCCGCAAAAAATTACAGTCAAGATTGGTAAGAAGGCTCAGAAGAATAAGGTAAAGGTTGTACCAGAGATTGACCCTAGTCAAATTGATAGTCGGGTACAGATTGAAAATGTCACGCTGTCAGATGAAGAAGTGTCGATTACGAGTGACCAAGAGACATTGGATAGAATTGATAAGATTATCGCTGTCTTGCCAACTAGTGAACGGATTACAGGTAATTACAGTGGTTCAGTACCTTTGCAGGCAATCGACCGCAATGGTGTTGTCTTACCAGCAGTTATCACTCCCTTTGATACAATAATGAAGGTGACTACAAAACCAGTAGCACCAAGTTCAAGCACATCAAATTCAACAACAAGCAGTTCATCGGAGACATCTTCGTCAACGAAAGCAACTAGTTCAAAAACGAATTAAAAATAGGAAAAGGATTTTATAAAATGGGTAAATATTTTGGGACTGATGGAGTCCGTGGAGAAGCTAACGTAGAACTTACTCCGGAATTAGCCTTTAAACTAGGACGTTTTGGAGGCTATGTTCTCAGTCAACATGAAACGGAAGCACCGAAAGTCTTTGTAGGACGTGACACACGTATTTCAGGGGAAATGCTAGAATCTGCCCTAGTAGCAGGTCTCCTTTCAGTTGGTATTCACGTATACAAACTAGGTGTTCTGGCAACACCAGCAGTAGCTTACTTGGTAAAAACTGAGGGAGCTAGTGCGGGTGTCATGATTTCTGCTAGCCACAACCCAGCCCTTGATAACGGAATCAAGTTCTTTGGCGGTGATGGCTTCAAACTAGATGATGAAAAGGAAGCAGAAATTGAAGCCTTGCTAGATGCTGCAGAAGACACTCTGCCACGTCCAAGTGCAGAAGGCTTAGGAACCTTGGTAGATTATCCAGAAGGCTTGCGTAAGTATGAAGGCTACCTTGTTTCAACTGGAACTCCTCTTGAAGGAATGAAGGTTGCCTTGGACACAGCAAACGGTGCAGCTTCTACAAGTGCCCGTCAAATCTTTGCAGACCTTGGTGCCCAATTGACGGTTATCGGGGAAACACCAGACGGTCTTAACATCAATCTTAATGTTGGTTCAACTCACCCAGAAGCCCTTCAAGAAGTGGTCAAAGAAAGCGGATCAGCTATTGGTTTGGCCTTTGACGGAGACAGTGACCGTTTGATTGCTGTCGATGAGAATGGGGACATCGTCGATGGTGATAAGATTATGTACATCATCGGGAAATACCTTTCTGAAAAAGGACAATTGGCTCAAAATACAATCGTGACAACTGTTATGTCCAACCTTGGCTTCCACAAGGCCTTGGACCGCGAAGGTATTAACAAGGTAGTAACTGCAGTTGGCGACCGCTACGTTGTTGAAGAAATGAGAAAATCAGGCTACAACCTCGGTGGTGAACAGTCTGGCCACGTGATCTTGATGGATTACAATACAACAGGTGATGGTCAATTATCCGCTGTCCAATTGACTAAAATCATGAAGGAAACTGGTAAGAGCTTGTCAGAGTTGGCAGGAGAAGTAACCATTTACCCACAAAAATTAGTTAATATCCGAGTGGAAAATGCCATGAAGGAAAAGGCTATGGAAGTGCCAGCTATCAAGGTTATCATCGAGAAGATGGAAGCTGAAATGGCGGGGAATGGACGTATCCTTGTTCGCCCAAGTGGAACAGAGCCCCTCTTGCGTGTTATGGCAGAAGCGCCTACAACAGAAGAAGTGGACTACTATGTTGATACCATCGCTGACGTAGTGCGAGCTGAAATCGGGATTGACTAAATCCTAGAAAACTAGATGAAAATAAAAAATTATGGTACAATAGCTTATAATATTGTAGCCGAGGGAGAAAGACATGAATCTTAAACGTGAACAAGAATTTGTTAGTCAGTATCATTTTGATGCGCGTAATTTTGAATGGGAAAATGAAAATGGAGCTCCTGAAACTAAGGTGGATGTGAACTTCCAATTGCTCCAACATGATCAAGAAAATCAAGTGACTTCCTTGATTGTTATCTTGACATTTATGATTGTATTTGATAAGTTTGTCATTAGTGGAACTATTTCACAAGTAAACCATATCGATGGCCGTATTGTCAATGAACCAAGTGAATTGAGCCAAGAAGAAGTGGAAACTTTGGCTCGTCCAAGTTTGAACATGCTTAACCGTTTGACTTACGAAGTAACTGAAATTGCATTAGACTTACCAGGAATCAATTTGGAGTTCTAATATGAAACTAGCTGTTATTACAGATTCCTCTGCCTATCTCAGTGCAGAGACCTTGCAAAGAGAAGACTTGTTTGTCTTGGATATTCCTGTCAATATTGATGGTGAGGAGTATGTCGAAGGTATCAATCTGACTGCTGAGGAATTTTACCAAAAAATGGCTCAGGCTTCTGAATTGCCTAAGACCAGTCAACCAAGCATTGCCAAGTTAGATGAAATCTTAACTTCGCTCAAAGAACAAGGCTATACCCATGCCTTGGGGCTTTTCCTATCTTCTGGAATTTCAGGTTTTTACCAAAATATCCAGTATATGGTGGATGACTATGAAGGTTTAACTATTGCCTTTCCAGACACTTTGATTACAAGTGCTCCTCTGGGTATCATGGTTGAAAGCGTCTTTAACTGGCGAGACCAGGGCGATGATTTTGCCAGCATTCAGGATAAGCTAGCCATTCAAATCAGTCGTACGTCAGCCTTTATCATGGTAGATGATTTGGACCACTTGGTCAAAGGTGGACGTCTTTCAAATGGTGCTGCTATTTTGGGCAATTTGCTTAGCATTAAGCCAATCCTCTATTTCAATGACCAAGGTGTGATTGAAGTTTACGAAAAAGTTCGTACGGAAAAGAAAGCAACCAAGCGCTTAATTGAGATTATCAAGGAAGAAACAGCTTCAGGGCAATATCGTGTCATTGTCATTCATGGGAATGCTCCTGAAAAGGCTGAGGAATTGCGTCAGCACTTGATTGAATCTGGATTGAGTTCAGATGTTTCACTTGCTACATTTGGTAGTGTCATTGGAACCCACCTAGGAGCAGGAAGTATTGCCTTGGGTTATATTCCAGTGATTTAGTTGGCACTTCTAGACTAGTTAAGATGGCTTGTATTTTAGCAATTGAACACGGACTACCTGCCTCTTGAAAAAAGATGCCTGTCTTGCCTTTCGTGGAAAGTCAGCGCCATTCCCTATTTTTCATGGGCAGCCAACGTCCTTTGTATCTTAGACAGGAGTAGAGATGAGTATTCGAGTAATTATTGCTGGTTTTAAGGGAAAGATGGGCCAAGCTGCTTGTCAGATGGTCTTGGCTGATCCAGACTTGGACTTGGTAGCAGTTTTGGATCCTTTTGAGTCTGAGTCAGAATGGCAGGGAATTCCTGTTTTCAAGGATAAGGCTGATTTAGCAGGCTTTGAAGCGGATGTCTGGGTAGATTTTACTACTCCAACTGTTGCCTATGAAAATACACGCTTTGCTCTTGAAAATGGCTTTGTTCCAGTAGTTGGAACAACAGGTTTCACAAGTGAAGAAATTGCAGAGCTAAAAGAATTTTCTCGTGCTCAAGATTTGGGTGGCTTAATTGCTCCAAATTTCGCCTTGGGTGCTGTCTTACTCATGCAATTTGCGACGCAAGCTGCCAAATATTTCCCAAATGTGGAGATTATCGAGCTCCATCATGACAAGAAAAAGGATGCTCCGAGTGGAACAGCTATTAAAACAGCTGAGTTAATGGCAGAAGTTCGAGAGTCCATTCAGCAAGGTGCAGTAGATGAGGAAGAACTGATTGCAGGTGCCCGTGGTGCTGACTTTGATGGCATGCGCATCCACTCAGTTCGTTTGCCAGGTTTGGTAGCCCATCAGGAAGTCATCTTTGGCAATCAAGGAGAAGGATTGACCCTTCGTCATGACTCCTATGATCGCAGCTCCTTCATGACAGGGGTCAATTTGGGAATTAAAGAAGTTGTCAAGCGTCATGAGCTTGTCTATGGATTAGAACACTTATTATGAGATTAACGCAAATGCCTTCTGAATTTCAGAAGGCTTTACCAGTATTAGAAAAAATTAAAGAAGCAGGATTTGAAGCCTATTTTGTTGGGGGTTCTGTTCGAGACGCCCTCCTCAATCGTCCTATCCATGATGTGGATATCGCAACGTCTTCTTATCCAGAAGAGACCAAGCAGATTTTTCCGCGAACAGCCGATATCGGAATCGAGCACGGAACCGTCTTGGTCTTAGATGGAGATGAGGAGTATGAGGTAACCACCTTTCGGACAGAGGATGTCTATGTGGACTATCGCAGACCCAGTGCGGTTTCCTTTGTGCGTTCGCTAGAGGAAGACCTCAAGCGCCGTGATTTCACAGTCAACGCCTTTGCCTTGGACGAGACAGGGGAAATCATTGACTTGTTCTATGGCTTAGAGGATTTGGAAAAGCAAGTCTTGCGAGCAGTTGGAGTGGCTAGTGAGCGTTTCAACGAGGATGCTTTACGGATTATGCGTGGTTTCCGTTTTCAGGCCAGTCTTGGCTTTGAACTTGAGCCAGAAACATTTAAAGCAATGAAGACCTTGACGCCACTTTTGGAAAAAATTTCTGTGGAGCGTACCTTCGTTGAGTTTGATAAACTCTTGCTGGCTCCGTTTTGGAGAAGGGGATTGGTTTCCATGATTGAGAGTCAAGCTTATGACTATCTCCCTGATATGGCAGCTAGCCAGGACAAGCTTAACAGACTGTTTGATTTGGAATATGATTTCACCTTTGAATCCTCTGAACAAGCTTGGGCAGCTCTTTTGTGGACTTTGGAGATTGAAAATGCGCAGCCATTTTTGAAAGCTTGGAAGACCTCACGCCAGTTTGCCAAGCAGGTACAGGATTTGCTGACTATTTTGGCTCTGCGTGAAAAGGGAGAATTGAGCAAGCGCGATTGTTATCGCTTTGACTTGGAGTTGCTTTTACAGGTTGAAAATCTTCGTCAGGCTCAAGGAAAAGAAGTTAACCCGCAAGCCATAACAGAAACCTATCAGAGTTTGACCATTCATGATAAGAAAGAAATCCAAATCAACGGTGGTATTTTAATCAAGGAATATGGTTATCAGCCGGGCCCAGACTTGGGAGAGATTTTAACAGAGATTGAATATGCCATTGTCGATGGAGAATTGGAAAATGACCGACAAGCCATCCATGCTTACTTGAGGGAGAAAAATGAGTGATTTTATCGTTGAAAAACTAAGTAAATCCGTCGGTGACAAGACCGTTTTTAAGGATATTTCCTTTATCATCCATGACCTAGACAGAATCGGTCTGATTGGTGTCAATGGAACGGGCAAGACCACCCTTTTAGATGTTCTTTCTGGTGTTTCTGGCTTTGATGGGGATGTTAGTCCTTTTTCAGCTAAGAATGATTACCAAATTGGTTACTTGACTCAAAATCCTGATTTTGATGATAGTAAGACGGTCTTGGATACGGTTCTATCTAGTGACCTCAAGGAAATCCAGCTCATTCGTGAGTATGAATTGATCATGCTTAACTATAGTGAGGACAAGCAGGCGCGTTTGGAACGTGTCATGGCAGAAATGGACTCTCTCCAAGCTTGGGAAATTGAGAGTCAGGTCAAGACTGTTCTCAGCAAGCTGGGGATTCAGGACTTATCTACTCCTGTTGGGGAATTGTCAGGTGGTCTGAGAAGACGGGTCCAGTTGGCGCAAGTCTTACTTGGCAACAACGACCTCTTGCTTTTGGATGAGCCGACCAACCATCTGGATATTGCGACTATTGAGTGGCTGACCCTCTTTTTGAAAAATTCTAAGAAGACCGTCCTTTTTATCACCCACGATCGTTATTTCCTAGACGCTTTGTCAACTCGGATTTTCGAATTGAATCGCGCAGGCTTGACCGAGTACCAGGGAAATTATCAGGACTATGTTCGCCTTAAGGCGGAACAGGACGAGCGCGATGCGGCTCTTCTCCACAAAAAGGAACAACTTTATAAGCAAGAATTGGTATGGATGCGCAGGCAACCGCAGGCGCGTGCGACCAAGCAGCAGGCTCGTATCAATCGCTTCCATGACTTGAAAAAGGAAGTTTCAGGCAGTAGTGCTGAGACAGACTTGACCATGAACTTTGAAACCAGTCGGATTGGGAAGAAAGTCATCGAGTTTCAGGATGTTTCTTTTGCCTATGAAAACAAGCCCATTTTGCAAGATTTTAATCTCTTGGTGCAGGCTAAAGATCGTATTGGAATTGTTGGGGACAACGGTGTTGGGAAATCAACTCTCCTCAACTTGATTGCAGGCAGTCTTGAGCCAACAGCAGGTCAAGTTGTGATAGGGGAAACTGTTCGCATCGCCTACTTCTCTCAACAAATTGAGGGTTTGGATGAAAGCAAGCGAGTGATCAATTACCTGCAGGAAGTGGCAGAAGAGGTCAAGACCAGCGGTGGTTCTACGACTTCCATTGCAGAATTGCTAGAGCAGTTCCTTTTCCCACGTTCGACGCATGGAACCTTGATTGAGAAATTGTCTGGGGGAGAGAAAAAACGTCTTTATCTCCTCAAATTGCTCTTGGAAAAACCAAATGTTCTTCTCTTGGACGAGCCGACCAATGATTTGGATATTGCAACCTTGACAGTTTTGGAGAATTTCTTGCAAGGCTTTGCGGGACCTGTTTTGACAGTTAGCCACGACCGCTATTTCTTGGATAAGGTAGCGACTAAGATTCTCGCTTTTGAAGATGGCAAGATTCGTCCTTTCTTTGGTCATTACACCGACTATCTTGATGAAAAAACCTTTGAAACAGAGATGGTCAATCAAGTGCAAAAGGCCGAAAAGGAGAAAGTCGTCAAGATTCGAGAAGACAAGAAACGCATGACCTACCAAGAAAAGCAGGAGTGGGCAAGTATTGAAAGCGATATTGAAGCATTGGAAAATCGTATCGTTGCTATTGAAGAGGAGATGCAGGCTAATGGCTCCGACTTTGGTAAGCTAGCTACTCTCCAAAAAGAACTGGATGAGAAAAACGAAGCACTCCTTGAAAAATACGAACGCTATGAATACCTAAGTGAGTTTGATAGCTAGAAGAATAGAAAAATCCCGTCTCATGACAGGATTTCTCTATTCTTTTTTGGTTTCTTGATGAAAGATATTTTGCCAAGTTTCGTGGCGACGCCAGATACTGGTATGGACGATACCATCTAACTCATAGCAGATGAGTTTGGTCTTTTGACTGATGGAAGTGATTTGAATATCCTTGATAGCAGAATTCAAGTCTTTTTCGGCTTTATATGCCTCTTTATCCATCTGCTCTCCGTCTTGACGAATATAGACAAAATCATCAGCCAAGAGTTCTTCCAGTTGATTTCCTTGGTCAATCAATTGCTCGCGCATGAGTAATTTTTTATAGACATTGTCTAAAATTTCATCCTCAGGGATAGGTGCTGGCTCGATATGGACATCGGTATCAAAGACGCCAAAACGTTCTTCCAGCATAGACTCGACCTGATCCGCGATTTCATGACTCTCAAAAACAGACAGGTCAGGGTTCATCTCTAGCGTAATATCCAGGTAGATGTTGCTACCGTAGGTACGACCTCTTTGGGACTTAACCTTGCTGATTTTGGGAATTTCCATGATGGCCTTTTGATAATCCTCAAGCAGACGGTCGTCAAAGCCATCCGAAAGGCTAAAGGAAGACTCGATGAAGATATCATAGGCAGTCTTTAAGATAAAGAAAGTGATGATGATGGCAACCAGTTTATCCACAATGGGATAATCGAAACTACTAGCTAGGATGGCAATGGTCGTACCAAGAGAGGTAACAGCATCAGAAAGATTGTCCTTGGCAGCTGCCTTCAGCGCCTTGGAGTTGGATTTCTTACTGAGGCGAGTATTGTAGAGATAGACCACAAACATAATCGCTGCAGAAATGATTCCTAGAGTTGCACCCAGAGGATCAATGACCGTTTCTTCATGACTGAGAATTTTTTGAATGGTATCCTGAAGTACATCGAAGCCAACATAGAACATGATGATAGAAGTAATCAAGCTTGCCAAATCTTCAATCTTCCAATGACCAAAACGGTGGTCACGGTCTGCAGGCTGGCGCGCCATCCGAATGCCAATCAAGAGGGCCACATTTCCAATGATGTCCGAGACGTTATTAAAACCATCGGCCACCAAACTGGATGAATGAAGGAGGTGACCAGTTGCTAATTTGGCTGCAGACAAGATCAAATAGGTTGAAATGCTGATAATGGCCCCACGCTCAGCCAACTTGAGATTTGAAATAGATTGCTTCATTCAACTTCCTTTCTAGTCACATAGCATTCTACCATTATACTGGTTTTCAAGGGAAAATTCAAACAAGGCAGTTTTACTCTTTGAAAACTTTTCAAAATTTGGTATAATAGTACTACTCAAGGGAGTAGCTGGCAGAAACCTGTGATAGTGTCGTCATTCCGAATTTTATACTGAAAAGTATGCTTTCCGGCACTATCTTAAACAGCGAGACTTGTTATGATTAACAGGTCTCTTTTTTGTTTGTCGTGAAAAGATACGATGAGGAATAGAGGGCCTGTTTTGCACACAATGTCAAGGAGGAGACACATGTCAAAAGAACAAAAACGCCAAGCGTTTTACAATCAGAGTCCTGAAGAGGTCTTGAAGGCTGTAGATGCGACCGAGCAAGGTTTGTCATCAAATGAGGCGGAAAAGCGCCTTGCTGAATTTGGCCACAATGAACTCGAAGAAGGCGAGAAACGATCAATCCTGGTTAAATTCATCGAGCAATTTAAGGATTTGATGATTATCATCCTAGTTGCAGCAGCTATCTTGTCAGTCGTGACTTCTGGTGGGGAAGATATCGCAGATGCTATTATCATCTTAGCCGTGGTTATCATCAACGCTGCCTTTGGTGTTTACCAAGAAGGGAAAGCAGAAGAAGCTATCGAAGCCCTCAAATCCATGTCTAGTCCAGCTGCCCGTGTTCTTCGCGATGGTCACATGGCTGAGATTGATTCTAAAGAATTGGTACCAGGTGATATCGTCGCTCTCGAAGCTGGTGATGTAGTACCTGCAGACCTACGTTTACTAGAAGCCAACTCTCTTAAAATCGAAGAAGCAGCTCTTACAGGTGAGTCTGTGCCAGTCGAAAAAGACTTGACAGTTGAACTTGCTGCAGATGCTGGTATTGGTGACCGTGTCAACATGGCTTTCCAAAACTCAAACGTAACCTATGGTCGTGGGATGGGTGTTGTTGTCAATACAGGTATGTACACTGAAGTTGGTCATATTGCTGGTATGCTTCAAGATGCGGATGAGACTGATACACCACTCAAACAAAACTTGAACAACCTTTCTAAGGTCTTGACCTATGCTATTTTGGTCATTGCCCTTGTTACTTTTGTAGTGGGTGTCTTCATCCAAGGGAAAAGTCCACTTGGTGAGTTGTTGACTTCTGTTGCCCTTGCTGTTGCAGCCATTCCAGAAGGACTTCCTGCTATCGTTACCATCGTTCTTTCCCTTGGTACTCAAGTTTTGGCCAAACGTAACTCTATCGTTCGTAAGTTGCCAGCAGTAGAAACACTTGGTTCAACAGAAATCATCGCTTCTGATAAGACTGGTACGCTGACTATGAACAAGATGACAGTCGAAAAAGTCTTCTACGATGCAGTCCTACATGACTCAGCTGATGACATTGAACTAGGTCTTGAAATGCCACTACTTCGTTCAGTTGTCTTGGCCAATGATACGAAAATCGATGTGGAAGGTAATCTAATTGGTGACCCAACCGAAACAGCCTTTATCCAGTATGCCTTGGACAAGGGCTACGATGTTAAAGGTTTCTTAGAGAAATATCCGCGTGTGGCTGAGTTGCCATTTGATTCTGAACGTAAGCTCATGTCAACGGTTCACCCATTGCCAGATGGTCGTTTCCTTGTAGCAGTCAAGGGTGCGCCAGACCAACTCTTGAAACGTTGTGTTCTTCGTGATAAGGCTGGGGATATTGCTCCGATTGATGAGAAGGTTACAAATCTCATTCACACAAACAACTCTGAAATGGCTCACCAAGCCTTGCGTGTCCTTGCAGGTGCTTATAAGATTATTGATAGCATTCCAGAAAATCTCACTTCTGAAGAGCTTGAAAATGATTTAATCTTTACTGGTTTGATTGGGATGATTGACCCTGAACGTCCTGAAGCTGCTGAGGCTGTTCGTGTGGCTAAGGAAGCGGGAATTCGTCCAATCATGATTACGGGTGACCATCAAGACACTGCAGAAGCTATTGCCAAACGTTTGGGAATCATTGATGCAAACGATACAGAAGGTCACGTTTTAACTGGTGCTGAACTCAATGAACTGTCAGATGAAGACTTTGAAAAAGTCGTTGGTCAATACTCTGTTTATGCCCGTGTGTCTCCAGAGCACAAGGTTCGTATCGTCAAGGCTTGGCAAAAACAAGGTAAGGTCGTTGCCATGACAGGTGACGGTGTCAATGATGCGCCAGCTCTGAAAACAGCCGATATCGGTATCGGTATGGGAATCACTGGTACAGAGGTTTCTAAGGGTGCATCTGACATGATTCTTGCAGATGATAACTTTGCGACTATCATTGTTGCAGTGGAGGAAGGACGTAAGGTCTTCTCAAACATTCAAAAGACTATTCAGTATCTACTTTCTGCCAATACTGCTGAAGTATTAACCATCTTCCTATCAACCTTGTTTGGTTGGGACGTCTTGCAGCCAGTTCATCTTTTGTGGATCAACTTGGTAACAGATACCTTCCCAGCTATCGCTCTTGGTGTTGAGCCAGCTGAGCCTGGTGTCATGAACCATAAACCACGTGGACGCAAGGCAAGCTTCTTCTCAGGTGGTGTTTTGAGTTCTATTATCTATCAAGGTGTACTCCAAGCAGCTATTGTTATGAGTGTTTATGGCCTTGCAATTGCTTATCCAGTACATGTGGGTGATAATCATGCTATTCATGCTGATGCTCTTACTATGGCCTTTGCGACACTTGGTTTGATTCAGCTCTTCCATGCCTACAATGTGAAATCTGTCTACCAATCTATCTTGACAGTTGGTCCATTCAAGTCTAAGACCTTCAACTGGTCTATCTTGGTATCCTTCATCCTTCTCATGGCAACAATCGTCGTAGAACCGCTTGAAGGAATCTTCCACGTAACCAAACTAGACTTGTCACAATGGGGAATCGTTATGGGCGGAAGCTTCTCAATGATTATCATCGTCGAAATCGTTAAGTTTATTCAACGCAAACTTGGCTTTGATAAGAATGCGATTTAAGGGAGGTTTCGGATGTCAGCATATCAATTACCGACCGTCTGGCAGGATGAAGCTAGTAATCAAGGAGCTTTTACGGGGCTAAACAGACAAACAGCAGGTGCCCGTTTCGAACAAAACTTGCCAAAAGGAGAACAAGCTTTTCAGCTTTATTCACTGGGAACACCAAATGGTGTGAAGGTTACTATCTTATTGGAAGAATTACTAGAAGCTGGTTTTAAGGAAGCGGCTTACGACTTGTATAAGATTGCTATCATGGATGGGGATCAATTCGGATCAGACTTTGTGAAGCTCAATCCAAATTCAAAGATTCCAGCCTTATTGGACCAGTCAGGGACTGAAAATGTAAGAGTCTTTGAGTCTGCTCATATTCTTCTATACCTTGCTGAGAAATTTGGAGCCTTCTTACCAAGCAATCCTGTGGAAAAGGTAGAAGTTTTGAATTGGCTATTCTGGCAAGCAGGTGCAGCACCTTTTATAGGTGGGGGATTTGGACATTTCTTTAATTATGCCCCTGAAAAATTGGAATATCCTATTAACCGTTTTACGATGGAAGTGAAACGCCAGTTGGATTTATTGGATAAGGAATTGGCTCAGAAACCTTATATTGCAGGCAATGATTATACGATTGCAGATATTGCTATCTGGTCTTGGTATGGACAGTTGGTTCAAGGAAAACTTTACCAAGGTTCTGCAAAATTCTTGGATGCCTCAAGTTACCAGAATTTAGTAAACTGGGCAGAAAAAATTGCCAATCGTCCAGCTGTTAAGCGTGGGATGGAAGTAACTTATAAAGAAATTAAATAGCAAAAAAGTCATCTTCGGATGGCTTTTTGCTACAGTTGAGGGAAAGGGCTTGCAGTTATCGGCTTTTGTGCTATAATTGCTATAATATAGTAAAAAACAAGAGGAGTGTGAGGAAGTGGAAAAGAAAATTGTGAAGGATATTTTGTTTTTATCTCAGGTATCTCAACCGGCAAGTCAGGATGATCTGTATCTTGCCAGAGATTTGCAGGATACACTCTTAGCAAATCGTGAGACCTGTGTCGGTCTGGCTGCCAATATGATTGGGGTGAAGAAGCGCGTGATTATCTTTAATCTGGGCTTGGTTCCTGTGGTCATGTTTAACCCAGTGCTCCTGTCCTCTGAAGGACCTTATGAGACAGAGGAAGGCTGTTTGTCCTTGATGGGTGTGAGACCCACTAAGCGTTATGAAACCATAAGGGTGTCCTATCGTGACAGCAAGTGGCAGGAACAGACCATTACCTTGACAGGCTTCCCAGCTCAGATATGCCAGCATGAACTGGATCACTTGGAAGGACGAATCATTTAGGAGGAAAGCAAATGAAACGGATAATCTTTGAACTTATTTTTATCGCAACGACCTGGTATATCTTTTTACCGCCCCTTAACCTGACCAGCTGGGAATTTCTCTTCTTCCTCTGTGGGCATTTGTTAGTTGTGGCAATCTTATTTGGCTTTTGTAAGGGGATAAACCTTGTCAAAACGGTTCATGTGCGCCACGGCAAGGCGGAAGCTGCCTTAAATCTTGAGGGTTTCAAAATCAATCGGTTAGGGAAAGTTCTTTTAGCTTCGATTGGAGGAATTCTTCTCTTAGCAGCCTTGGTTTCCTTGGTGACTTCCAGCATGTTTCAGGCTAAAAATTATGCCAATGTAGTCACGGTTACGGAAAAAGACTTTACTGAATTTCCTAAGACTGACACCAGTAAGGTTCCTATCTTAGATAGAAGTACTGCTGAAAAAATTGGCGACCGCTACTTGGGTTCCCTAACGGATAAGGTGTCGCAGTACGTAGCGGCAGACACCTATACTCAATTGACGATTGATGGGAAACCTTATCGAGTTACACCATTAGAATACGCAGATCCTATCAAGTGGTTTAATAATCAAGCCAAGGGAATCGGCGAGTATATCAAGGTGGACATGGTAACCGGGAATGCAGACTTGGTAGACTTGAAGACACCAATCAAGTATTCGGACTCGGAGTATTTTAACCGCGACGTCAAACGTCACCTGCGCTTGAAGTACCCAACCAAGATCTTCAAGACTCCATCTTTTGAGGTGGACGATGAGGGCAATCCTTTCTATGTAGCAACGGTTTACCAAAAGCAATTTGGACTTGCGGTTCCTCGTCCTGTTTCAGTCATTATATTGGACGCCACAAATGGAGAGACCAAGGAATACAGCTTGGCAGATGTTCCGGAATGGGTAGACAGGGTTTATCCAGCTGAGGAAACCATTGAGCAAATCAACTACAACGGCAAGTACAAGGACGGTTTCTGGAATGCCATGATTTCCAAGAAAAACGTGACCCAGACTACCAAGGGATATAATTATTTGTCTATTGGCAATGACATCTATCTCTACACAGGTGTGACATCGGCCAATGCAGATGAAAGTAATCTTGGTTTTATCCTTGAAAATATGCGGACAGGGGAAATCACGAAGTATAGCTTGGCTTCTGCGACCGAAGAATCAGCCCGTGAATCAGCCGAAGGTGCTGTTCAGGAGAAATCCTACAAGGCAACCTTCCCAATCCTCATCAACCTCAATGACAAGCCTTTGTACATCATGGGCTTGAAGGACAATGCTGGTTTGGTCAAAGAGTATGCTTTGGTAGACGCAGTCGAGTACCAAAATGTTATCGTAGCTACGACAGTGGAAGAGCTACTCAGCAAGTACGCCAATAAAAACGACCTTGAAATTGATAATGAAACAACAGAAAGCATCAAGGGTGTGGTAGCAGACCTCAAATCAGCTGTTATCAAGGGCGACACTGTCTATTTCTTTAAAGTTGATGGCAAGATTTACAAGGTCAAGGCCTCAGTATCAGATGACCTCCCTTATCTTGAAAATGGTAAAACCTTCGAAGGTCAAGTAGGAAAAGACAATTATCTCAAGACCTTTAAAGTACAGTAAAAAAGGCTTATTTAAGAAATATATGTTATAATAAGGTAAAATAAGCCTAATGGAGGACAAAGAAATGGGGTTTTATTTGATGGTTGCTTCAATGCTACTTGGATTGCTCGCTTTGAAGATAGGTTTTTCTCAGTTCAAGGAGAAAAAAGATAAATTCTTATCTATCTTAACAAGTTTAGCTGGCCTAGCCCTTGTTCTCGTGGCTGTCTGGTTAGGATGGCCCAAATAAATAGAGAAGCCTCGGTCAAACCGAGGTTTTTCAGATGAATTTCTTGGTTGTGGCTAAAAAATATGCTACACTATCAATATGAAAATTTTAATCCCAACAGCAAAAGAAATGAACACAGATTTGCCTAGTATTGAGCCAACTTCCTTAAGACCAGAAAGTCAGGCCGTGCTGGATGCCTTGGCCCTCTATTCTGCTAGTCAATTGGAGAGTTTTTACAAGGTTTCAGTCGAGAAGGCAGCGGAGGAATTTCAACATATCCAAGCTTTGAAAAGGCAAACTGCTCAACACTATCCAGCTCTGAAACTTTTTGATGGGCTTATGTACCGTCACATCAAGAGAGACAAACTGACCGAGGCGGAACAAGCCTATCTTGAAAATCATGTCTTCATAACCTCGGCTTTGTACGGTGTTGTTCCAGCCTTGTCACCTATGGCCCCTCACCGTTTGGACTTTTTGATGAAATTAAAAGTCGCTGGTAAGACTTTGAAGAGCCATTGGAAGATAGCCTACGATGAAGCTCTGAAGCAGGAAGAAGTGATTTTCTCCCTCTTGTCGTCCGAGTTTGAGACCGTATTTTCTAAGGAAATCAGAGAAAAGATGGTGACCTTCAAATTCATGGAGGACAAAGGTGGTCAGTTGAAAATTCACTCAACTATTTCCAAGAAAGCGCGTGGTGCTTTCCTGACAGCCCTGATAGAAAATCAAGTACAGACGGTCGATGAAGCTCGTCGCTTAAGATTTGCAGGATTTAACTACCGAGAAGATTTGTCACAGCCACAGGAATTGGTTTTTGTAAAGGAAGTATAGAAATCAGATATTTTGTATTGGACAATATGTATCACCAGTTATTTTAGTTTATAAATGAGAAAAAAGCGAATAAGCTAGTCTTCTGAGTGTCAGAAAAGTAGTCTTGTTCGCTTTTATTATGTTAGTTACTAGATCGCATTAACCAAGTCTTCCGCTTGTTTTTCAAGTGAGTTTAGGACTGTTTCTTCAAGAACCAATTTTCCATCTGCCCAAGCAGAGTCGTTAACACGTGCAGCAGTGAAATCACCAACGACTTGTGTACGGATAAATGGCAAAAGGTCCTTGTAGATAGCGAAAAGTTGATCGTGACCTGCATTGGCTACAGATGATACGGTAACAAACTTGTCTTGAAGGGCAGAAGCGCCACGTGTATCAGACAAGTCAAGGGCACGAGATAGCCAGTCAAGCAAGTTTTTTACTGTTCCAGGGATAGAGAAGTTGTAGACTGGAGAGAAAATCCAGATAGCATCCGCAGCGAGAACTGCTTCACGAGCAGCAGCTACAGCTGGGTGAGTTGGAACTTCCAAATCTTGGCTGAATAGAGGGATAGCTGAATAATCAAGGTAGCTAACTTCCGCTTTACCAGCAAGTGCTTTCTCAGCTTCGAGAGCCATTTGGTGGTTGAAAGAACCTTGGCGTAGTGATCCGACGATAAATAATACTTTTTTAGACATGATGTGTCTCCTTTTTCTTAAATTTTCGACAACTCTCTCGTTGTTATAAAATATATTACAACAAAACAAAAGGACTTGCAAGAAATTTGCTCAGAGTTTATTTGAGAAATATAAAATTGCTGAAATTCATTTGATTTTCGAAGAGTATTCTAACATTCTCTTGTAATATGATGGCATAAGTGCTAAAATAAACAAGAAAACTCGCAATAGAAACCGCAGAACAGCTATTTTCCGGTATTATTTCATAAATCATTAAAGGAACAATAATGGCATTGAAGAATGCTTCTAAAAAGGGGTGGAGATCATGTAAGGCAAAGATTAACAAGTGACGGACAAAAGAAATAATAATACACTTGTTAAGGAGAAAAGATGTTAATAAGAAATTATCGGAAAAATATTGGCCTGATGGCTGGAGTTGAGTTTTTTGCATTTCTAGGGATTACCAGTTTTTGGATTCTCTTTCTCAGTCAAAACGGCATGTCTCTTTGGCAGATTGGACTTCTGGAGAGTATTTTTCATACTACCAGTCTTCTCTGTGAAATTCCATCTGGAATGTTAGCTGACCGCTATTCCTATAAGACCAACCTTTATTTAAGTCGAATAGCAGGGATTATGTCTTCTATTCTTATGTTGGCTGGGCAGGGAAATTTTTGGATTTATGCCTTAGCGATGGCGGTCAGTGCCTTGTCTTATAATTTTGATTCAGGCACAAGCGCAGCAATGGTTTATGATTCAGCCGTGGAGGCTGGACTGAAGGAGCGCTATCTATCTATTTCAAGTTTTATGTCAGGAGTAGCAGAAGGAACTCGATCTTTGGGGACAGTGTTGGCAGGATTTTTTGTCCATGGTCAATTGCACCTGACCTACTATATCATGATTGCGACTTCTATCATAGTTCTTTTCCTGATTTGGATGCTGAAAGAACCTAGTGTCAAGCTAGAAAAAGCTGATAGTGTGACCATGAAACAGATTATTTGGACTGTTAAGGATGAGTTGAAGCGAAATCCCATGCTGTTCAACTGGATGATTTTATCTCAGATTGTCGGAGTACTCATGTGCATGTTTTATTTTTACTATCAAAATCAGTTACCAGATTTAAGTAGTTGGCAAATTTCAGCAGTTATGCTACTTGGTAGTCTCTTGAATATCGTCGCAGTCTATCTAGCGAGTAAGATTGGAAAGAAATATGCTGCCTTGAAGCTTTTCCCTGTCCTCGTCCTGCTGACTGGAGTTACCTACCTGCTGTCCTACTTTGGAACACCTCTAATCTATATTTTGGTCTATTTGATTAGTAATGCTCTATATGCTCTTTTTCAGCCTATTTTTGACAATGATTTGCAAGAGCGGCTCCCAAGTGAAGTAAGGGCAACCATGCTGAGTGTTTACTCTATGATGTTTAGCCTTAGTATGATTGTCTTCTTCCCACTGACAGGGTGGTTGATTGACCATTTAGGCTTTGTAGTAACATTTCTTTATCTAGGATTCTTTTTAGTCATGATTAGTCTTCTACTGGCTATCTTTTTAGGAAAATTGGCTAAAAGAATGGATGAAAAAATTATTTCCTAGATTAAAATAATTTCTGAAAACTTGAGTGCCAAGCTCAGGTTTTTTAATATCTTAATTTCGCTTGTGTCTTTACTTTTCTTGCTCGGTTTTAACTAAGAAAAATCGGTTTGCTTTGAAGGGAGAAATAGAATTGGTTGCTTATACTCAATGAAAATCAAAGAGCAAACTAGGAAGCTAGCCGAAGACAGTACTTGAGTACGGCAAGGCGACGCTGACAAAGTTTGAATTGGATTTTCGAAGAGTATTCTTGCATTCACTTGTAATAAAGCCTAATAGATGGTAAAATAGACGAGTGAAAAAAAGACAAAACAAAGCAAAAAATAATCTACTGTGGCAGTATGGTCTAGGGATGACGATTTTGCTTGTGGTTATCAGTGCTTCCTTTCTGTATCTGGTGTTTCTGAGTATGAAACCCTATCAAACAGCTAAAAGTGAAGGAGAAAAATTAGCTCAGCAGTATGCAGGATTAGAGCAGGCTGATCAGGTTGATTTATACAATGGCTTGGAATCTTATTACAGTGTTCTTGGTCGTAATAAACAGCAAGAAGCACTTGCTGTCCTGATCGGAAAAGATGACCATAAGATTTACGTTTATCAGCTAAATCAGGGTGTTTCACAAGAAAAAGCAGAAGCTGTTTCTAAAGAAAAAGGAGCTGGCGAGATTGACAAGATTACCTTTGGCCGTTATCAAGACAAGCCAATCTGGGAAGTCAAGTCAGGAACTAATTTTTATCTAGTAGATTTTGAAACAGGAGCATTGGTCAATAAGGAGGGCCTATGAAATTATCCAAGCGTGTTTTAGAAATGGAAGAAAGTGTTACTCTAGCTAGTGATGCGAGAGCAAAAAAATTAAAAGCTCAAGGTAAGGATGTTCTTTTCTTGACCTTGGGACAACCAGATTTTCACACTCCTGAAAATATTCAAGATGCAGCTGTTGCAGCTATTCGAGAGGGACAGGCTTCCTTCTATACAGTAGCTTCAGGTCTACCAGAATTAAAAGCTGCAGTGAATACCTACTTCGAGCGTTACTATGGCTATTCTGTCGCAAGTAATGAGGTTACCTTTGCCACAGGTGCTAAGTTCTCCCTCTATACTTTCTTTATGGCTGTAATCAATCCTTTAGATGAGGTTATCATCCCAACCCCCTACTGGGTCAGCTATGGAGACCAGGTCAAGATGGCAGAGGGTGTGCCAGTCTTTGTTCCTGCTAAAGAGGACAATAACTTTAAGGTTACCGTAGAGCAGTTAGAAGCAGTTCGCACTGACAAGACTAAGGTTTTGGTGCTGAATTCACCATCTAATCCGACTGGTATGATCTATACTCGTGAAGAATTGCTAGCTATCGGAAATTGGGCAGTTGAGCATGACATTCTGATTTTAGCTGATGATATATACGGTCGCCTTGTTTATAATGGAAATGAATTTGTTCCAATCTCAAGTCTATCAGAAGCAATTCGTAAGCAAACCATTGTCATTAACGGTGTATCAAAAGCTTATGCCATGACAGGTTGGCGGGTAGGTTATGCAGTGGGTGATCCAGAAATCATTGCTGCTATGAGTAAATTGACAGGTCAAACAACTTCTAACCTAACTGCTGTTTCACAATATGCAACCATCGAAGCCCTAACTGGACCGCAAGATTCTGTGGAAGTTATGCGTCAAGCATTTGAAGAACGTCTCAATACCATCTATCCACTCTTGTGTGAAGTCCCTGGTTTTGAAGTTGTCAAACCACAAGGAGCTTTCTATCTCTTTCCAAATGTCAAAAAAGCTATGGAGATGAAAGGTTATAGCGATGTAACAGCATTTACAACGGCTATTCTTGAAGAAGTTGGTCTAGCCTTGATTACAGGAGCAGGATTTGGAGCACCAGAAAATGTCCGCCTCAGCTATGCGACAGACCTAGACACGCTTAAAGAAGCAGTTAAACGCTTGAAAGCATTTATGGGGAGTGAGAATGATTGATCATTTTGAAATTAAGGTAAAGGATTTACAAATTTCAGAAGGATTTTATAAGAGATTTCTCGCTCCTTTAGGCTATAAATTGGCTTTTAAGACTACTTCTCTAATCAGTTTTCTTGCCCCAAACAGCCCTCATCCTGGTGGAGATTTTTGGCTGACTCAGGGGACACAAGATCCTATTCATTTTGCTTTTTTAGCAGAAAATAAGGAAGAGGTTCAAGCTTGTTATGAGGCTGGTTTAGAGGCAGGTGGGCGAGACAATGGAGCTCCTGGCTATCGCAGTGAGCATCCGATTTACTACGCTGCTTTTGTGATTGACCCAGATGGGAACAATATAGAAGTGGTTTGCCATAAAGAATAAAAAAGAAAAAGGAAAAACAATGACAAAACGTGTAACGATTATTGATGTAAAAGACTATGTTGGTCAGGAAGTAACGATTGGCGCTTGGGTTGCCAACAAATCAGGAAAAGGAAAAATTGCCTTCTTGCAATTGCGCGATGGAACAGCCTTCTTCCAAGGTGTGGCATTTAAACCAAACTTTGTCGAAAAATTTGGTGAAGAAGTGGGACTTGAGAAGTTTGATGTTATCAAACGTTTGAGCCAAGAAACTTCTGTTTATGTGACAGGTATTGTCAAAGAAGACGAACGTTCTAAGTTTGGTTATGAGTTGGACATTACAGACATCGAAGTGATCGGTGAATCTCAAGACTACCCAATCACACCAAAAGAACACGGAACAGACTTCTTGATGGACAACCGTCACTTGTGGCTCCGTTCTCGTAAGCAAGTAGCGGTCATGCAAATTCGTAACGCTATCATCTATGCAACTTATGAGTTCTTTGACAAGAATGGCTTCATGAAGTTTGATAGCCCAATTCTTTCAGGAAATGCGGCTGAAGATTCAACAGAACTCTTTGAAACTGACTACTTCGGAACGCCAGCCTACTTGAGCCAATCAGGTCAGCTTTACCTAGAAGCAGGTGCGATGGCTCTTGGTCGTGTCTTTGACTTTGGTCCAGTATTCCGTGCTGAAAAATCAAAAACACGCCGTCACTTGACTGAGTTCTGGATGATGGATGCAGAATACTCATACTTGACACACGATGAGTCACTTGACTTGCAAGAAGCTTATGTAAAAGCTCTTCTTCAAGGTGTTCTTGACCGTGCGCCTCAAGCCTTGGAAACCTTGGAACGTGATACAGAACTCTTGAAACGCTACATTGCAGAGCCATTCAAACGTATCACTTACGATCAAGCCATTGACCTCTTGCAAGAACATGAGAATGATGAAGACGCTGACTACGAACATCTTGAGCATGGTGATGACTTTGGTTCACCACATGAAACTTGGATTTCAAACCACTTTGGTGTGCCAACTTTTGTCATGAACTACCCAGCAGCCATCAAGGCCTTCTACATGAAACCAGTTCCTGGAAATCCAGAGCGCGTGCTTTGTGCAGACTTGCTTGCTCCAGAAGGCTACGGAGAAATCATCGGTGGTTCTATGCGTGAGGAAGACTACGATGCCCTTGTTGCTAAGATGGATGAACTTGGCATGGACCGTACAGAGTACGAATTCTACCTTGACCTTCGTAAATACGGTACAGTTCCACATGGAGGATTTGGTATCGGTATCGAGCGTATGGTAACCTTCGCAGCAGGAACAAAACACATCCGTGAAGCTATCCCATTCCCACGTATGTTGCACCGTATCAAACCGTAAGAACAGGAAAACGCCCATGTGGCGTTTTTTTTCATAGAAATCTCTGGAAGCGAAAGGAAATATTATCAGCTTTTATAAAAGGAGTTAAGTTTCTACGGTATGATTATGGCAATGCATTTTTGTTAATAGATAGAAACAAGCTATAAAGAAAACGGAATGAGTTAGTCTAAATAAAAAGTATTAAAAATTAGGGAAACGCATATTATCAGGTTTTCAAAATCTTGATAATATGCGCTTTTCGTGAAAATATTTACTCCCTTTTCTTATAAAATTGAGTCTTTTACTAGACTCATACTAATAGTTGTTCAGAATGGAGTTACATATCCTAGTACATTGATGTCAGTGTTTAAAAACTTGTGTACGTTCTATTGTATCGAAGGCAACATTGGATTGAAACGATAAATATATGGAGATGAAACTTGAATTAATAATAGTCGTATGATACAATATTAAACGATATTGATAATTATTAGGCAACCCTTTTTAAAATGATAACCTCTTAATATTACTAAAAAATTTAAGGGGGGGGCTTTTTATTTGTCTGGATATTTCAATTCAATATTAAAAATATGCATAAAGGAGGTTGTGAGTCTCAATGAAAGGCAAACAACAAGATTTTAGAACGGAGAAGTACATTCGTTACGGTATTCGTAAGTACAGCTTTGGTGCAGCATCAGTAGCGATTGCAGCTGGTTTGATGTTCCTAGGTAATGGTGCCGTATCGGCAACAGAAGTAGAAGGAGCTAATGAACTATCTTCAACAGCTACTCCAACACCGACTATAGGTGGTGAGGGGGCTAATCAAGATGCTAACTCATCTAAACCCAATACTTATGGTGCAGAGCCAGTACTAACTAGGGACGGCGGTGAAGATACTACCTCATCTCAACCTAGCGCTGAGAATACCGAAGCAGTGCCAACTAGCTCCTCTACAGAAACAGTTGCAGATAAGGCTGGTCTTAAGGATATAGTCTCTGAGTTGGAATTACGTTTGTCCAAGATCAATCGTACTAAAGTTCCGGTATCTACTATTGCAAATGCAGAGAAGGTACTGGAAGAAGCGAAAAGAATCCTTGCCAAAGAAAATGCAAGTCAATTAGAAGTGAACAAAATCGCTAAAGCCAGTCGTTCACAAGCTTCAATCATTGCAAGTATGCCTAAAGTTCTTGGAGTAACACCAGCTGAATCGGAAAATAAGGAAAAAGCAACAACAGCTGCCCCAACAGCAACTGAAGTTGAAAAACCGGTTGATGCAAGTCTAGCTGAAGAAAAAACAGCTGAAGATGCAAAGGCAGAGTTGGCAACAGTGCAAGAAGACCTTGCTAGCTTCTTACCACAAGCAGAGAAATTGGCTACAGACCCTGTAGTGATAGAAAAGGCAAAAGCAAGTCTTCAACTGATAACATCAAGCCTTGAGGATGCAAATATTACGACTGATGAACTTGAAAAGCGTGTGCAAGAAGCAAAACGTGTACGCAACAGCCTTGTAAACCTTGTAACAGGCTCCAACTCAGGTAGTCGTGATAGCCGTAATGGTCAAGAGATGAGAGAAGGAAGTCAGCTGCTAACAGCCAGCGACTATATTTCAACTCCAAATCCAAATGGGGATGGGACTTACACAACTATAGCTAGCTCTCCAACAAAAGAGAATCATACGGGTGCGGATATTTATACATTTACTTCTACTGCAGCAAAGCAGAGAGATGTTTCTACTGAGGCAAGAAGTGGGGATATCGACACCTTAGAAACTATAGTTTATTCTAATCAACGTTCAGAGACTAAAACTGATGAGGGGAATTCAGGTAAAGGTGTTAATAATGCTGGACGTATGGATTATCCCTTAACCAAGGAACAAGCAAAAGACTTGGCAAAAGAGGCAGATTTTTGGAAAGGGAAACCCCGTATTGATGGATCGACTATTTCAACATACGATAACCTAAAATATGGGGGAGGTGGGGGATATGAGTATCTAGCTACCCACATTTATCACTATGCTTATGAACAAGGTCAAGACCGCGTTTATATCGATAAAATCAAGGAACGTTTTGATATAACCGGTAATGCGAAACAAGCTGGTTGGACTATCTCAAAAGTTGAACCGAGAAATTTACCTAAAGGTTTGACTTATAATGCTGATTCTGATACGATTGAGGGCAAGATTGTTGACAAGAGTATTTCAAATGGGGTATACGATACACGAACCTATGTTACTTATACCAATACTCAAACCAATGCAACTGTGCGTGTAATTTACCGAAATCTTCGTGGGGGTTGGATTGGTTGGCAAGATACTACACCACCTACTATAGAAAGTAATAATACAGTTCATAAGGGAACGGTCGGAGAAGAGATTGCACCTGTAGACATCCGTTACAACGATAATTCTGGTTCCCGTATAACGACTGAAGGAGCCTATGTTTCCTACACGTTGGCTAATGGTAAGGATGTCCGAGTTCGTCATGAATATGGCAATGGGACTTCTGGAATTTCAGGAAATATCTCAACAGATGGGTCAACGGTGGCTACAGCTATCCCTGGTTTGACTTATAGACCAAACGCAGGAACTACTCCTATTACTGAAAATGGTCAAACTGTTGGCTATGATGGGAAAGGGCTAATCTCTGGAACACCAACAAAGGCAGGTGTTTACCATGTGACTGCCTACGCGAAAGATTACAACCGTACAGAACGAGCAAGTGGTTCTAATCAGAGTTGGAATTATGATACACAAGAAGGTCGTGGAGAATTAACCTTTGTCATCGCACCTAAGGTAACGGTAAAGAACATAGCTACTTATGACAGCACCGTACCGGTTGAAATTTCAGATGGGGCAACCTATGCAGAAATTACAACACCAGATGGCTCCAAGACTATCTTAAAAAATAAGGCTGGCAAGTGGGTTGTACAAGAGGGAACAACGAATACCGCGGTTTCTGTTGGAACTGAAGTTGGAACGGTAGGGACTGAATTTTCTCTATCAGTGAAACCTGAAGCGACGGCAGCAGCTGGAGTTTCTAAGATTTCTGCATATGCTAAAACTGAAGATGTAACGGCTAATCTCATGAGAACCAAGGTGGAGTTGAACTCTGCAACAAACGGTACGAAATATACAGCAACTCTCAATCCAACATCAGGTCGTTATGAATTAGCAGCCTCTGATGCAGAGGTGCGAACAGAGTTAAATGATGGCAATTATACAATTACCAAACGAGAAGTTTCAGTCCGTGCCCAAACAGATGGCTCCATGAAGTTTGACTTGTACGAATATAAGAGAACATACAACAATGCGAACAAAGTGACGGCTGTTAATGATGTTACTCTAACTGAGACAGCTTATAGCAAGGATAACACAGAAAACACTGCTACAGGTAATGGTATGTACATTACTGTTCAGTATGATAAAAATAGTAATGAATGGTCAGCAAGTGATAAGTCTACAGTAAAAGCCCATAAGACTGGTGATGATACATGGGAAATTGAAACTAGTTCGGGTTATACTGGGACTGTTAAGGGAATTATGGCTGAAAATACCAGCACTTCTACAATCATCAACTCGAAACCAACTGCTGCATCAACTTCTTACGAGAGTACCTTGAATACAACTGTTAATCTAATCGACCGCCCTGCAGCTGATACTGCGGTAGTTACTAGTGCTAACGTGAGTGTCAGAGATACTGAAGATAATAAGTTAGCTACAAGTACTGCAGAGCCTGCATTCAAGGAAAGTCATAAAACAAAAGTAACAAGTATTACTGTTACAGATCCAGATGGCAACACTGTGTTTGCAGAGACTACATCTGGAGATGCAGCCAACTATCCAACTGCAACTGAACTTAAACTGACAAAAGTTGGTAAATATAGTGTTACCATCAATGTCATAGATAGTAATACAAACTTGGTTGATGGAACAAATGTAGGGAATACGACTGCCGGTACTGATCACGGAGTGAACACTTCTACAGCGACTACAACCTACACCATTACTGTTAAAGCTGGTATTGAAGGAACGCCTGCAACTACTAGCGATATTCAAGGAGCGGTTCAGAAAGGTACTCCAAGCTTCAATTTTGATGACGCAGAGAAAACAAAGATTTCTTCTACTACAAATGGTACAAAAGTTTATAGCTTAGAATCAACAAATGCTACAGATAATACAGGAGCTACTGTAGGTACTTATGCAATTAATGCGGATACGGGTGAGGTAACCTTTACTCCTAATCCAACATTTGTTGGAACTCCAAATCCAGCTAAGGTAAAATTGACCGTGACAGTAGCCGGAGTTGATCCATTAACATCTACGGCAGATTACACACCAACTGTTATTGGCGTTAGACCAGAGGGAACGAAGGCATCTTCAACAGATATTCAAGGTCAAGTTCAAACAGGTAAACCAACCTTTACCCCAGGTTCTGCAGAAGTAAATGGAGCTAGAAAAACAGTCCCATTGAAGGCAGATAGCTATAAACTTCTTAATAGTGCAGGTACAGAAGTAGCGGATGGTGCTACAACTCCAGCTTACGCTGCAGCAGATAATGGTACTGTGAAAGCTGGTGATGTGATTGGAACCTTCGGTATTGACAAGTCAACAGGTCTCGTGACCTTTACGCCAACCAATAAAGCTTATGTTGGAGCAGTAAAACCTGTCCAAGTTCTTGTTTCAGATAACAATGGTACGCAACCAGAAGACGATAAACGTGGTGAATACACACCAAACATTGTTGGTGTTACTCCAACTGCAAGTGAAGCTTCAACTACAGGCATTCAGGGAGCTGTTCAAAAATCTGAAGTGGTTCTTAATGCTAAAGATGAAAATGTAAACACCTTGAACTTTAGCAAAGGAAGTGAGACTGTAAATGGAACTGAAAAATCTGTTGATTTAAATGAAGCTACTCTGACTCTAGTAGGAGCTGATGGTGAAGGTAAAGTATCGGTAGCTGGTCAAGGAACATACTCTATCGTAAAAGAAGACGGTAAGTCTTATGTTCAATTCACTCCAGTAGCCACTTATACAGGAAATGTAACTCCAGTAACAGTGAAAATTGCTGATGCTAATGGAACTGAAGTAACAACAACCTATACTCCGAAGATTGTTGGAGTGAAACCAAGCGCAGAATCTTCTAAGACAAATGGAATTCAAGGCGAAACTCAAACTTCTAGCATCGTTTACAATCTAGTTAATAAAGATGAGAATGCTCTAAACTTCGTCAAAGGAACTGCGATTATAAATAGTGAGTCTAAATCAATCGAACTAGATAAAACATCTGTGAAGCTAGTAGGTGCAGAAAATGGAACTGTTAATGGTGACGGTAGCGTTACTGTAGCGAATCAGGGTACTTATAAGCTTGTTAAAGATGCAACTGGAGCCAATGCTGTTACCTTCACTCCTCTTGCTACATTTACTGGAAAAGCACATCCTGTAACAGTAAGTATTACTGATACCAATGGAACTGAAGCAACAACAACCTACACTCCAAGCGTCACGCCTGTTAAAGCTTCAGCTGAACCTGCAACGTCTACTGGAACTCAAGGTTCAACTCAAAGTGGTACGCCAATTTACACAGCTCCAGAAGCTGGTACGGGTGTTACCGTCACTCCAACTTATACTTTGGATAACGATTCAACTACTAAAACTGTAGATGGTGTTGGTACTTATACAATTGATACAACTGGTAAAGTAACCTTTGTTCCCGTAGCTAGCTATGTATCAAGTGATGCCAATAAGACAAGTGTAGGAGTAAAAGTTACTTATAGATTAGAGACTGCAGATAAGTCGCAGGCAACAATCACCTCTGAAACAACCTATACTCCAACAGTAAATCCTGTAACCTCTGCAGGAAATGATGTTGCAACGACAAACATCCAAGGTCATGCCCAAAAATCAACAGATGAAGGGAAAACTCTGACTTATACTATTTCTGATACTAGTCATATCACAGCACGCACTTATGCATTGGAAGGTGCAGATAATGATGGTAAAGTAGTGGTAGAGAATGTTGGAACCTACACAGTAGACGATAAAGGTCAGGTAACCTTTGTACCAGTGCCATCTTATGTAGGAACGCCGACTCCTGTGACAGTTGTTGAATCAGCGGTTTTAACTTCTGATGATAAGACTACAGCAATTATCACAACTAAGTCAATGTACACCCCAACGGTAACAGATGTGACCCCAACAGGTGCTTCATCGGCTACTGAAGGAGCTCGTGGAACTGTTCAAACATCTCCTGTAGTATTTGATACGCCAGATCAGGATAATACAACAGTAAACTTTAATAAAGGCAATGAAGAAGTTGAGCTTGATAAATCTACTCTGACATTAGTTGATAAAACTGGTAAAGAAGTGAAAGAAGTTGTAGTTCCAGGAGAAGGAACATATGTACTTAAGGATGGAGTCGTTGAATTTACACCAGAAAAAGATTTCGTAGGGAAAACTTCTGGAGTAACAGTTCAAGTGAAAGACGTCAATGGCAAAGTAGTTTCTGAAACTTATACTCCAACTGTTCGCCCAGATACTAGATATGTAGTTATCGAAAAAGATGGCAAAGAAACAGATTTACTTCCACCTAAAGATGGAACTAAACCTTCAGAACAAATTCCAGGATATAATGTTGTTAGAACTGAAATTGATGAAAAAGGAAATACAAAACACATCTACGAAAAAGTAAGTACCTTCTTCAAAGATAAAGAAGGTAAGGAAATTCCGAACTATCCAAGTGAACCAGGAACAGTCGATAAGAAAGACATCCCAGAATACAGATTCGTAGAAACGAAGAAACTGTCAAATGGAGACACAGAACACATCTACGAAAAAGTAAGTACCTTCTTCAAAGATAAAGAAGGCAAAGAGATTCCAAACTATCCAAGTGAACCGGGAACAGTCGATAAGAAAGACATTCCAGGCTACCGCTTCGTAGAGACTAAGAAACTGTCAAATGGAGATACTGTTCATGTTTATGAAAAAGTAACACCACCAGCTCCAACACCTTCACCTGTTCCTCAACCAAATCCAAGTAAGCAAAATACAACTACTTGGACTGATGAGAATGGAAATCCATTGAAACCAACTGAGCCAGGTTCTAAAGAACCGGGAACAATTCCAGGTTACGAATATGTGAAGACTGTCACAGATTCAAATGGAAATATCAGACATATCTTCCGCAAAGTTGAGATGCCAACTCCAACACCGGTTGAACCGACTCAACCAGCACAACCGGTAGAGCCAGCAACTCCAGCAATACCTGAACAGCCAGCTAAACCTCAAATGCCAGCAACACCTAAATATGTTGATGGTCAAAAAGAATTACCAAATACTGGTACAGAAGCTAACGCTAGTCTTGCAGCACTTGGACTTCTTGGAGTATTGAGTGGATTTGGACTTCTTGCTCGCAAGAAGAAAGAAGACTAAAAACTCATAGTTTTTGAGAAGATGATTCGTCATCTTCTTTTTTTATTTCGGTGTTTTTACTTGCGTAAAAAAATTTTTTCTAGTATAATAGTTTATTGTGAGCGAACCTCACTTACCCCTTGCAAAGTCTTGGGGTCATTAGACCAAAAGGAGGAACATATCAATGGCTAAATACGAAATTCTTTATATCATTCGTCCAAACATTGAAGAAGAAGCTAAAAACGCTTTGGTAGCACGTTTTGACTCTATTTTGACTGACAACGGTGCAACTGTTGTTGAATCAAAAACTTGGGAAAAACGTCGTCTTGCATACGAAATCCAAGATTTCCGTGAAGGACTTTACCACATCGTTAACGTTGAAGCAAACGACGATGCAGCTCTTAAAGAGTTTGACCGTCTTTCAAAAATCAACGCTGACATTCTTCGTCACATGATCGTCAAAATTGACGCGTAAGAAGGTAAACTATGATTAACAATGTTGTACTTGTAGGGCGTATGACACGTGACGCTGAGTTGCGTTATACCCCATCAAATGTAGCAGTTGCGACTTTTACTCTTGCAGTAAACCGTACATTTAAGAGTCAAAATGGCGAACGTGAGGCTGATTTTATCAATGTCGTTATGTGGCGCCAACAGGCTGAGAACCTTGCTAATTGGGCTAAAAAAGGCTCACTTATCGGGGTGACAGGTCGTATCCAGACTCGTAGTTACGATAACCAGCAAGGACAACGTGTCTACGTGACAGAGGTCGTGGCTGAGAATTTCCAAATGTTGGAAAGCCGTAGTGTGCGTGAAGGTCATACAGGTGGAGCTTACTCTGCCCCAACTGCAAACTATTCAGCACCTACAAATTCAGTACCAGACTTTTCACGTGATGAAAATCCATTTGGAGCAACAAATCCATTGGATATTTCAGATGATGATTTACCATTCTAATGGACAACTAAAATTATAAAGGAGAAAAAACATGGCTCAACAACGTCGTGGCGGATTCAAACGCCGTAAAAAAGTTGATTACATCGCAGCAAACAAAATTGAATATGTTGATTACAAAGATACTGAGCTTCTTAGCCGTTTCGTTTCAGAACGTGGGAAAATCCTTCCTCGTCGTGTAACAGGAACTTCAGCTAAAAACCAACGTAAAGTAACAACAGCTATCAAACGCGCTCGCGTAATGGCTTTGATGCCTTTCGTAAACGAAGATTAAAGAAAAGACCCGGTTGGGTCTTTTTTTCACGAGCCTTGAAATGAGAGAGCGAGTTTGGGTCCAGTGGACCTCTTTTTCAGACCCCGACGGGTCTTTTTTCACGAGATAGTTTTTTCTGACCTTGGCGTGCTATAATGGTAATAGAAAGAGTAAAGGTGGGTAAGTCAAAGATGAATTGTACGATTAGAAATATGATTAAGTCTGATATTGAATCTTTATCTCATGGATTTATGAATCAAGGTTGGCCTGGTAGAGAGGAAATTTTGGCTAGATATTTTTGGGAGCAAGCAAGTGGCGACAGAGAAGTCTTAGTTGCAGAGATTGATGGCGCTGTAGCGGGCTACGTTACTATTTTGCCCTCTGCTAAACATGGTCCTTTTGCAGAAGTCTATCCAGAATTATCAGATTTTAATGTGTTTGAGCCTTTTCGAAATCAAGGGATTGGGAATCAACTACTAGAAGAAGCAGAAAAACGAGTCAAGTTTGTTTCGAGTAAGGTCACTCTTGGTGTAGGTTTGCACTCAGGCTATGGACCTGCCCAGAGATTGTATATCAGACGGGGCTACATTCCAGATGGGACAGGTGTCTGGTATCGAAATCAACCCTTGGAAATGAATGCTACTATTCAAAATAATGATGATTTAGTTCTGTACTTATCAAAGAAGTTCGAATAAGAGATGGCGAATTTCTTTGAAAATAGGGGATTTAGCTACTTTATGGTATAATGGAAAGAGTTAGATTGAAAGAGGTAGTGAGATGGATGCCAAATTAAGATACAAGGCAAAAAAGATTAAGATTGTCTTTTTTGATATTGATGATACATTGCGAAATTCCAAGACAGGTTTTATTCCGTCTTCAATCCCAACTGTTTTTAAGCAATTACGTGAGAAAGGAATCTTGACAGGTATTGCTTCTGGACGGGGGATTTTTGGTGTTGTACCAGAGATTCGTGAACTGAATCCTGACTTTTTTGTGACCTTAAATGGGGCTTATATCGAAGATAAAAAAGGTCAGGTTATTTATCAACATCAGATTGAGAAGTCAGATGTTGAGGAGTATATTTCTTGGGCCAAGCAAGAGGAAATAGAGTATGGCTTGGTTGGGAGTCATGATGCCAAATTGTCGACTCGTACCGATATGATTAGTGAAGCTATCAATCCAATTTATCCCGATTTAGATGTAGATCCTGATTTCCATGAAAAAGAAAATATCTATCAGATGTGGACTTTTGAAGATAAAGGAGATGACTTGCACTTACCTGACAGTCTCTCAGACAAACTTCGCATGGTTCGTTGGCATCAACATTCGTCTGATATTGTGCCGATTTCAGGCTCCAAAGCGACGGGTGTGGAAAAGGTTGTGGAATACCTTGGCTTGAAACCAGAGAACGTCATGGTTTTTGGAGATGGGCTGAACGACTTGGAACTCTTTGATTATGCTGGAATCAGCGTTGCAATGGGAATTTCTCATGAAAATATCAAAGAAAAAGCAGATTATATAACAAAAACACTAGAAGAAGATGGCATTTTTGATGCCTTAGAAGGATTTGGTATGGTAGAAAAAGAATTGCATTTCCCACAAGTAGACATTGAAACAGTAGAAGGTCCTCTTGCGACTATTAAGACCAATCACGGAGACTTGCGTATCAAGCTCTTCCCTGAACATGCTCCTAAAACAGTGGCTAACTTTGTTGCGCTTTCAAAAGATGGCTACTATGATGGTGTCATTTTCCATCGTATTATCAAGGACTTTATGATCCAAGGTGGAGACCCAACTGGAACTGGTATGGGTGGCGAGTCAATCTACGGCGAATCATTTGAGGATGAATTCTCAGAAGAACTTTACAATATCCGTGGTGCCCTTTCCATGGCCAATGCTGGTCCAAATACCAACGGCAGCCAGTTCTTTATCGTGCAAAATCAACATTTGCCATATTCTAAGAAAGAAATTGCTCGTGGTGGTTGGCCAGAACCGATCGCAGAAATCTATGCAGAGCAAGGAGGAACACCTCACCTAGACCGTCGACACACTGTTTTTGGTCAGTTAGCTGATGAAGCGTCTTACGCTGTTTTAGATGCCATTGCTGCTGTTGAGACGGGGGCGATGGACAAACCAGTTGAAGATGTTGTGATTGAAACAATTGAAATCGAGGACTAAGATGAAAATCGGTGATAAGCTAAAGGGGCGTATTACAGGGATTCAGCCCTACGGTGCCTTTGTTGAGCTAGAGACAGGTGATACGGGGCTGATTCACATTTCAGAGATTCGGACAGGCTTTATTGAAAATATTCATGAAGCCTTGAAAGTCGATGAAGAGGTTCAAGTTCAGGTAGTGGATTTAGATGAATTTACAGGGAAAGCAAGTCTTTCTATCCGCACTTTGGAGGAAGAAAAGCACCAGTTTCCGAGACGGAGACGCTTTTCAAGCGACCGTTTTAACTACGGCTTTGCGCCTCTTAAACGAATGATGCCAATTTGGACTAGAGAAGCCTTGCACTATTTAAAAAAGAAGAAGTAGTTTAGAATTTTATATTTTTTGTAATGTTAATATAAATCTGCTGTAATAGAATCATGGAAGAAGAACAATTATTAAAATCAGGGGAGCGCATTAACCAGCTCTTCTCAACAGATATCAAAATTATTCAAAATAGAGAGGTTTTTAGCTATTCGGTGGATAGTGTTCTCTTGTCACGTTTTCCACGTTTTCCTAAAAAGGGCTTGATTGTGGATTTCTGCGCTGGGAATGGAGCAGTGGGGCTATTTGCTAGCACTCGTACTCAGGCACAGATTTTGGCTGTTGAGATTCAGGAGCGTTTGGCGGATATGGCTGAGCGCTCTGTCCGTTTGAATGGATTAGAGGAGCAGATGCAGGTCATCTGTGATGATTTGAAAAATATGCCTGCTTACATCCAGGGAAGTAAGGTGGATATGATTTTGTGTAATCCGCCCTATTTCAAGGTGGATCCTCATTCCAACTTAAATGAGAGTGAACATTATCTCTTGGCGCGCCATGAAATCACGACCAATTTGCAGGAAATCTGTCGCAGTGCCCAGAGTATTCTCAAGTCTAATGGACGGTTGGCTATGGTTCATCGTCCTGATCGACTTTTAGATATCTTGAACAGCTTACAACGGCATAATCTAGCCCCTAAGCGCCTGCAGTTTGTTTATCCAAAGCGGGAAAAAGAAGCCAATATGCTCTTGATTGAGGCTATCAAGGATGGCTCGACAAGTGGCTTTAAGGTCTTGCCACCTCTCATTGTCCACAATGATGATGGCTCTTATACGCCCGAACTTGAAGAGATTTATTATGGATCATAAGGCTTATATGTATGTGCTGGAGTGTCGTGATGGTTCTTATTATACAGGGTATACGACTGATGTGAGAAGACGCCTCGCTGTCCACAATAGTGGGAAGGGAGCCAAATATACAAGAGCTCGTTTGCCAGTCAAACTTATCTATGCTCAAGGTTTTGCCAGTAAGGAAGAAGCCATGTCGGCAGAAGCCCTGCTCAAGCGTAAGAAGAGACCGCAGAAGGAGCAATTTTTATCTGAAAATCAAGATAGAAATTTACTCAGTTATTTTGAAGAGTAGTGAGGAGTCCTTTGACTCCTCTTACTTTTGTCAAAAAGCGAAAAAAATGCTACAATAAAGAGAATAAACAAAATGAGGTATTATCATGTCTAAGATTCTAGTATTTGGTCACCAAAATCCAGACTCAGATGCCATCGGGTCATCTGTAGCTTTTGCCTACCTTGCAAAAGAAGCTTACGGTTTGGATACGGAAGCTGTTGCCCTTGGAACTCCAAATGAAGAAACAGCCTTTGTCTTGAACTATTTTGGTGTGGAAGCACCGCGTGTTATTACTTCTGCTAAAGCAGAAGGTGCAGAGCAAGTTATCCTGACTGACCACAATGAATTCCAACAATCTGTATCAGATATCGCTGAAGTAGAAGTTTACGGTGTTGTAGACCACCACCGTGTGGCTAACTTTGAGACTGCAAGCCCACTTTACATGCGTTTGGAGCCAGTTGGGTCAGCTTCTTCAATCGTTTATCGTATGTTCAAAGAACATGGTGTGGCTGTGCCTAAAGAGATTGCTGGTTTGATGCTTTCAGGTTTGATTTCAGATACCCTTCTTTTGAAATCACCAACAACACACCCAACAGATACAGTCATTGCTCCTGAATTGGCTGAATTGGCTGGTGTAAACTTGGAAGAATATGGTTTGGCAATGTTGAAAGCTGGTACCAACTTGGCTAGCAAATCTGCTGACGAATTGATTGACATTGATGCTAAGACTTTTGAATTGAACGGAAATAATGTCCGTGTTGCTCAAGTAAACACAGTTGACATCGCTGAAGTCTTGGAACGCCAAGCAGAAATTGAAGCTGCAATGCAAGCTGCTAACGCAGCAAACGGCTACTCTGACTTTGTCTTGATGATTACAGATATCGTCAACTCAAACTCAGAAATCTTGGCTCTTGGTACCAATATGGGCAAGGTCGAAGCGGCTTTCAACTTCAAACTTGAAAACAATCATGCCTTCCTTGCTGGTGCCGTTTCACGTAAGAAACAAGTAGTACCTCAATTGACTGAAAGTTTCAATGCTTAAGATTTTAGTTATCAATTCAAATTAGGAAAGGCTAGTTTGCCTTATATCGAAAGGAGTTTCGGCTCCTTTTTTTCTAGGAGTGAAGCATGTTAGCAAATGGCGATTTGATTTTTGTGAGAGATGAGTCGGATATGGGGCAAGCCATCCTGACTTCCACAGGCAACTATAACCATGTTGCCATTTATTTGGATGGGATGATTTACCATACTAGTGGACAGAGTGGTGTTGTCTGTCAAGAACGAGCAGATTTCTTTAAGTCCAATCACTTGTACGACATCTATGTTTACCCAGAAATGGATGTCCAGTCTGTGAAGAAAAAAGCTTGCAAACATCTTGGGGCTCCCTACAATGCTTCTTTCTATCCAGATGGCGCTGGTTTTTACTGTTCCCAGTACATGGCAGAAATCCTACCGATTTTTGAAACTATTCCTATGAAATTTGGAGATGGAGAGCAGAAGATTAGTGATTTTTGGAGAGAGTATTACAGAGAACTAGGTCTGCCTGTTCCTTTGAACCAGCCGGGGACCAATCCCAGTCAGTTGGCAGCATCGCCTCTGTTAGAATGTAAAGAAAGGAATCTTCATGATTCAGATTTTTAATCCATCTCGTTTGACGAGACAGTCTTTTTTTGGAGAATTAATCCGCTATCTGGACCAGCATGAGGATGTGATTTTACGGGAAATCAAGGCTCAATTTCCAGATCTAGCAGTTGATAAACGCATGGAAGAGTATATAAAGGCTGGCTTGATTCTACGAGAAAATAAGCGTTATTACCTTAATCTTCCCATTCTTGAATCACTCGATAGTCTTGAACTGGATCAAGAGATTTTTGTCAGCGAAGATAGTCCGTCCTATCAAGCCTTGTTAGAGCAAAGTTTTGAGACAGAATTGCGTAATCATACCAATGCAGCTATTTTAGTTGAAAAGACGGACTTTGCGCGCACTAAAATGACCTTGTCTAATTATTTCTACAAGGTCAAACATCAGTATCCTTTGACAGAAAAACAGCAGGAACTCTATGACATTTTGGGAGATGTCAATCCTGAGTATGCTCTCAAATATATGACGACTTTTTTGTTGAAATTTCTCAAAAAAGACCAGCTTATGCAGAAACGCCGAGACATCTTTGTGGACAGTTTAGTTGTCCTGGGTTATATAGTCCAAAATGAAGATGGAAAGTATGAGTTGGCTATCGATTTTGATAAGGAAAGATTAACTTTCTATTTAGTGTGATTGTTTTTTCTGAGCATATTGTTTGACTTTATCTACCGATAAGTTTATACTAATGTAACCGATGACATCCATCGGAATAAATGAAGGAGGATTGGCTATGTCATTGGAAAATGCAGTAGATCAAGCAAAAGGTGCTGTCAAAGAAGGTTTTGGTAAAGTTACTGGAGACAGCAAGACAGAACTTGAAGGAGCTGTTGAAAAAACAGTTGCTAAGGCAAAAGACGTTGTAGAAGACGCTAAAGGTGCTGTAGAAGGTGCCGTTGAAGGTTTGAAAAACGCTTTTAAATAAAAATAGAAAAAATCAAGGGTTTCATTTCCCTTGATTTTTTACTATCTTATAAATAATTTTCTGCGACAGCTGCATCTCCAGGATAGGCTTCTTTCTTTCCTTGGACGATTTGGTAGCAATCGGCTCCCTTACCAGCGATAATGACAGCATCTAATTCGTGATTTGTGATAGTCATAGCTGCCTTGATGGCTTCTTGGCGATCCGCAATTTTTTCAACAGGATGATTGATGTAGCTACTAATTTCATCCGCAATGGCCATAGGGTCTTCATAGTTGGGGTCATCAGCAGTCAGAAAGACTTGAATCTCAGGGTGTTGATTGAGGAGAAGGCCAAAGTCTTTGCGACGACTTTCTCCCTTGTTTCCTGTCGAACCTAATACCAGAGCAATATTTCCTGTTTGATGAGTTTCTACAACATTGATGAGTTTTTTGAGACTGTCACCATTGTGGGCATAGTCGATGAAAACCTTGGCACCATTTTTCTGAGTGAGGACTTCCATACGACCAGGAACACGGGTTGCAGCGATTCCTTTTTTGATGTCCTCAAGACTAGCTCCGAGACGGAGACAAGCAAGTCCAGCAGCAACGGCATTTTCTTGGTTGAAGTGGCCAATGAGTTGAATATCATAATCTCCAGCGAGTTTACCTCTAGCTGAGAAGCTAAAGGCTTTGGAATTCTCGATTTGGTTATCAGATTGGTTACCATAGAAATCATGGTCTTGATCTGCCACTTGTTCTTTCAAGACAGAAAAGTGGTCCATGTCACTGTTAATGATGACTGATCGGCTATTTTCCATCAAGAGACGCTTGTGGTAGAAGTAGTCTTCAAAGCTAGGGTGTTCAATAGGACCGATATGGTCGGGGCTGATATTGAGGAAAACTCCCACATCAAAGGTTAGACCATAGACACGTTTGACAAGATAGGCTTGACTGGAGACTTCCATGATGAGGTGGGTACGGTCATTTTGCACAGCCTGATTCATCATGTCAAAGAGGTCAATACTCTCAGGAGTTGTCAATGCAGACTTAAAGAAAGTCTTGCCATCTAAAGTTGTATTCATAGTCGAGAGCATAGCAGGTCGATGCCCTTGAGATAAGATGTTATAAGCGAAATAGGCTGCTGTTGTTTTACCCTTAGTACCAGTAAAGGCAAGGAGTTTGAGTTTTTCCTGTGGATTGCCATAAAATTCCATAGCTACCAAACTCATGGCTTTCTTAATGTCGCTGACGATAATGGCAGGAATACCAACTTCATAGTCTTCTTCAGCCACATACCAACCGAGGCCTTGAGAGATGGCTGAAATCAGAAATTCCTTCTTAAAGGCAGCACCCTTGACGAAAAAGAGGCTCTTTTCTTTAGCCTTGCGACTGTCGTAGCTGATGCTATCAAAAACAACTTTGCTGTAGTTGTAGTGGTAGTGTCCTTGGTCGATAATCTCGCGGAAGAGACCATCTTTCTTTAATATATCTAATACGGTTTCAATTTTTATCATACTTTCTATTGTAAACCGAAAGTCGCAAATTTACAAGTAACAAGGAAAAGTTTATAATGGAAGATAAGGAGTTTTTCCTAGTTATCAAAATTGAATGAGGAATCTATGTCGCACGAAAACAATCACCAGCAGGCTCAGATGTTACGGGGGACTGCTTGGCTAACGGCTAGTAACTTTATCAGTCGCCTACTTGGGGCTATTTACATTATTCCTTGGTATATCTGGATGGGGTCTTATGCGGCTACAGCAAATGGACTCTTTACCATGGGCTACAATATCTATGCCTGGTTCTTGCTGGTTTCAACAGCAGGGATTCCAGTTGCGGTGGCCAAGCAAGTTGCCAAGTACAATACCATGCGAGAAGAAGAGCATAGCTTTGCCCTGATTCGGAGCTTTTTAGGATTTATGACAGGACTTGGCCTCGTTTTTGCTTTAGTTTTATATGCCTTTGCTCCTTGGCTAGCAGACTTGTCTGGCGTGGGCAAAGACTTGATACCGATCATGCAGAGCTTGGCTTGGGGAGTCTTGATTTTCCCATCTATGAGTGTTATCCGAGGCTTCTTCCAAGGGATGAATAACCTCAAACCTTATGCCATGAGCCAAATTGCTGAGCAGGTCATTCGTGTTATCTGGATGCTCTTAGCAACCTTTATCATTATGAAGCTTGGTTCAGGAGATTACCTAGCAGCCGTTACCCAATCCACCTTTGCTGCCTTTGTCGGTATGGTAGCTAGTTTTGCAGTTTTGATTTATTTCCTTGCTCAAGAAGGCTTACTCAAAAGAGTCCTTGAAACAGGGGATAAGATTAACAGCAAGCATCTTTTGATCGATACCATTAAGGAAGCCATTCCTTTTATCCTGACAGGATCTGCCATCCAGCTCTTCCAGATTTTGGACCAGCTGACCTTTATCAATAGTATGAGCTGGTTTACCAACTACAGCAATGAGGACTTGGTTGTCATGTTTTCTTATTTCTCAGCCAATCCTAATAAAATCACGATGATTTTGATTTCTGTTGGGGTTTCGATTGGGAGTGTAGGCTTGCCACTTTTGACAGAAAACTATGTCAAGGGGGACTTGAAGGCAGCTTCTCGTCTTGTTCAGGACAGTCTCACCCTACTCTTTATGTTTCTGCTACCAGCAACGGTTGGAGTGGTCATGGTAGGAGAACCTCTTTATACAGTCTTCTATGGTAAGCCAGATAGTTTGGCTCTGGGCTTATTTGTCTTTGCAGTTTTGCAGTCTATTATTTTAGGCTTGTACATGGTCTTGTCTCCAATGCTTCAGGCCATGTTCCGCAACCGCAAGGCTGTTCTCTATTTTATCTATGGTTCTATTGCCAAGCTAGTCTTGCAATTACCAACCATCGCTCTCTTCCACAGTTACGGACCTTTGATTTCAACAACCATTGCTCTCATTATTCCTAATGTCTTGATGTATCGGGACATTTGTAAGGTAACGGGTGTCAAGCGCAAGGTGATTGTGAAGCGAACCATTTTAATCAGTTTGCTGACCCTAGTCATGTTTCTGTTAATAGGAACCATCCAGTGGCTGTTAGGATTTTTCTTTCAACCAAGTGGACGTTTGTGGAGCTTCTTTTATGTAGCTCTTGTCGGTGCCATGGGGGGTGGACTTTATATGGTTATGAGTCTGCGTACCTATTTATTAGATAAGGTAATAGGAAAAGCCCAAGCAGATCGCCTGCGAGCAAAATTTAAGCTTTCGTAAGGTAGCATTTATAAATAAAAGGAATAAGTTGAACAATCTTTTAGGAGAACTTGAAACTTATTCCTTTTTTAGCGTCAAAATAGCTAAAATTATCTTTTGAAAGTAGAAGATGAGGTCTTTTTCGATTTTTTTGGAAAAAATCATTGACTAAACAAACTAAACGTTGTATAATAAAACAAATATTTAAATCAGGAGGTTCTGGAGATGAAAAAGTCTAAGGCCAAGTATGCAACACTTGCAGGTGTCGTGCTAAGTGCAGGTATTTTGTTAAGTGCGTGTGGAAATTCTAGCACAGCGTCAAAAACATATAACTATGTTTACGTAAGTGACCCATCAAGTTTGAACTATCTAGCAGAAAACCGTGCAACAACCAGTGATATCGTGGTTAATTTGGTAGATGGGCTCATGGAAAATGACCAGTATGGGAACTATATCCCATCCTTGGCAGAGGATTGGAGTGTTTCTCAAGACGGTTTGACCTATACCTACAAACTGCGTAAAGATGCTAAATGGTACACTGCAGATGGGGAAGAATATGCTCCTGTAACTGCCCAAGATTTTGTAACTGGTTTGAAATATGCAGCTGATAAAAAATCAGAAGCCTTGTACTTAGTGCAAGAATCCGTAGCAGGTTTGGATGACTACATTAACGGTAAAACAAGCGACTTTTCAACTGTCGGAGTCAAGGCTCTTGATGACCAAACCGTTCAATATACCTTGGCACGACCAGAACCTTACTGGAACTCAAAAACAACCTCAACCATTCTCTTCCCAGTCAACGCTGATTTCTTGAAATCAAAAGGAGATGATTTTGGGAAGGTAGACCCATCTAGCATTTTGTACAATGGACCTTTCTTGATGAAATCCTTTGTTTCAAAATCAGTTATCGAATTCAAGAAAAATCCTAATTACTGGGATGCTAAAAATGTCTTTGTAGATGATGTCAAATTGGCCTATTATGATGGTAGTGACCAAGATGCACTGGCTCGTAACTATGTAGAGGGAGCCTATAGCTACGCTCGTCTCTATCCAAATAGTTCAAGCTTTGAAGGAATCAAAGAGAAGAATAAAGACAATATCATCTATAGTCTGCAAGATGCTACTTCTTACTTCTTAAACTTCAACTTGGATAGAAAATCTTATAAATTCACTTCCAAGACAAGTGATGCTGAAAAGAAATCGACTCAAGAAGCGGTTCTGAGTAAAAACTTCCGTCAAGCCATTAACTTTGCCTATGACCGTACAGCTTACGGGGCCCAATCTCAAGGAGAAGATGGTGCAACTAAGATCTTGCGTAACTTGGTTGTTCCTCCAAACTTCGTAAGTATCAACGGAAAAGACTTTGGTGAAGTAGTAGCCTCTAAGATGGTGAATTATGGTAAAGAATGGCAAGGAATCAACTTTGCAGATGCCCAGGATCCATATTACAATGCTGAAAAAGCTAAAGCCAAATTTGCTGAAGCTAAGAAAGAACTCCAAGCCAAAGGAGTCCAATTCCCTATCCACTTGGACATGACAGTTGACCAAGCTGATAAAAAGGGTGTCCAAGAGGCAAATTCTATGAAGCAATCTATTGAAGCAGCCTTAGGTGCAGAGAACGTTGTAATTGATATTCAACAACTTTCTACTGAAGACTTTGATAATACAAGCTATTTGGCTCAGACTGCAGCTCAGAAGGATTACGATCTATACAACGGTGGTTGGAGTGCAGACTACCAAGACCCTTCAACCTATCTTGATGTATTTAATGTTCATTCTGGTGGTTTGATGCAAAATCTAGGTATAGAGCCGGGTGAAGCCAATGACAAGGCCAAGGCTGTTGGGCTGGATGTCTATACTCAAATGTTGGAAGAAGCTAATAAGGAACAAGATCTTGCAAAACGCTATGAAAAGTATGCTGAAATCCAAGCTTGGTTAGTAGATAGCGCTTTAGCAATTCCAAATGTTTCTAAGGGTGGAACACCAACATTGAGAAAAACAGTTCCTTTCTCATCACCATATTCATTAGCTGGTAATAAAGGTATCGAATCATATAAATATCTCAAAGTACAAGATAAAACAGTCACAAAAGACGAATATGAAAAAGCCAAAGAAAAATGGTTGAAAGAAAAAGAAGAATCCAATAAAAAAGCCCAAGAAGAATTGGCAAAACATGTCAAATAAGAATTTTTCAAGAAAAACGATGGTTTCGAAAGAAGCTGTCGTTTTTTAATAGAATGATAGCGAAGATGGAAGAAAAAATCTTATATTTTTTTATTTTTTTATTTGTTTATTGGAGTTATGATATAATGAATATAATAAAAGTGTGAGAAGCTATTTTTTAAATCCTCTTCCAGTGTTAACGGAAGTATGCACATGCTAGGATGATTTTATAGGAGGGATGTTATTTACTGAAGAAGAATTCTTAACTGACTATTTAGTGATTTTTATGGAGGTATCATCATGGGTGATATTATGGAGTTTGCAACAGAAAAACAGATTGAATCATTTCTCTCAACTTGTCACATTGAAGGGCAAAAGAATTTTCTGATGGCTTTCAAGAAAAAGACATGGTTGAAATCCTTTATTGATTTTTTCATTATAGGAGGTAGTTACTATGTTCAGTCGAGTGTGAAGCCTAAGATTCTGGCATTCACACCTAAGGGAATCTACTTGATGGACATCAGTGATATAACTGAAAATCGTTCTAATCAAGTCCTTGAGATGCCTTGGAATCAGGTTCAAGATTTTACTTATAAGCCAGTCTTGAATACAGTTAGGCTGAACTGGAACTATCAAAATGAAGCCTATATTTTTTCCGTGGATGTCGGTCAGGTTAGTCAGCATGTGGGCCAGTATCAATTTAACAAAGAGCATTATGACTATTTAGCCCAACAGGCTTTCTTTCGTTCACAGTAAATTCTAGCAATCATTTTCACAAAAGAATCTGGAAGCTTTTCTGGATTCTTTTTAGCTTTACTCGATAAGTATATAGTTTGAAACTATAACTAGCTCTTGAAAAGAAGAAAATGAGTTGATGAAAATAAGTGGTACAATAGTTACTATAGATTTGGAGGTATTGTATGAGCAAGGAATTACACATCAACACAATTTTGGCCCAGGCGGGTATCAAGTCAGACGAAGCGACAGGAGCTTTGGTGACACCGCTTCATTTTTCAACGACCTATCAGCATCCAGAGTTTGGTAAATCTACTGGATTTGACTATACGCGTACAAAAAACCCAACTCGCAGTAAGGCAGAAGAAGTCTTGGCGGCTATTGAGTCCGCAGACTATGCCCTAGCTACTAGCTCAGGGATGTCAGCGATTGTACTGGCCTTTAGTGTCTTCCCAGTAGGAAGTAAGGTCTTGGCTGTCCGTGACCTTTACGGTGGTTCTTTCCGCTGGTTCAACCAAGTGGAGCAGGAAGGCCGTTTCCATTTTACTTATGCCAATACAGAAGAAGAGCTGATTGCCGAGTTAGAAAAAGACGTGGATGTCCTCTATATCGAAACGCCAACCAATCCTTTGATGTTGGAATTTGATATCGAAAAACTAGCAAAACTGGCTCATGCTAAGGGTGCCAAAGTGGTGGTGGACAATACCTTCTACAGCCCTATTTACCAACGTCCGATTGAAGATGGAGCTGATATCGTTCTCCATTCAGCAACCAAGTATCTAGCAGGCCACAATGATGTCTTGGCTGGAGTGGTTGTGACCAATAGTTTAGAACTATACGAGAAACTCTTTTACAATCTCAATACGACAGGGGCAGTCTTGTCGCCATTTGATAGCTATCAATTGATTCGTGGTCTCAAGACCTTGTCTCTTCGTATGGAGCGCTCAACTGCCAATGCCCAAGAAGTGGTTGCCTTTTTGAAGGATTCTCCAGCAGTTAAAGAAGTTCTCTATACTGGTCGTGGAGGGATGATTTCCTTTAAAGTAGCGGATGAAACACGCATTCCTCATATTTTGAACAGTCTTAAGGTCTTCTCTTTTGCGGAAAGTTTAGGTGGGGTGGAAAGTCTTATCACTTATCCAACGACACAAACTCATGCTGATATTCCAGCAGAAGTGCGCCATTCTTATGGTTTGACAGATGACCTCTTGCGTTTGTCAATTGGGATCGAAGATGCTAGAGATTTGATTGCAGATTTGCGCCAAGCCTTGGAAGGATAAGACAAAGATGGGAAAATATGATTTTACAAGCCTGCCCAATCGTTTAGGGCACCATACCTATAAATGGAAAGAAGCAGAAACGGATAGTGAAGTCCTACCAGCTTGGATAGCAGACATGGACTTTGTGGTCTTGCCTGAAATCCGCCAAGCTGTGCAGACTTACGCAGACCAACTGGTTTATGGTTATACCTATGCCAGTGAAGAGTTAATTAAGGAAGTTCAAAAGTGGGAAGCCACACAACACGGCTACCACTTTGACAAAGAGGCCCTTGTCTTTATCGAGGGTGTGGTACCTGCTATCTCCACAGCTATTCAAGCCTTTACAAAAGAAGGCGAAGCCGTTTTGATTAACACACCGGTCTATCCACCTTTTGCTCGCAGTGTCAAGTTAAATAACCGCAGATTGATTACTAATTCTTTGGTGGAAAAGGATGGTCTGTTTGAGATTGACTTTGACAAACTTGAAAAGGATCTGGTAGAAGAGAATGTCAAACTCTATATCCTCTGCAACCCTCACAATCCTGGTGGACGTGTGTGGGAAAAAGAAGTCTTGGAGAAGATTGGCCAACTCTGCCAAAAACACGGTGTTTTGTTGGTTTCTGATGAGATTCACCAAGATTTGGCCCTCTTTGGTCACAAGCATCATTCCTTCAATACCATCAACCCTGACTTTAAAGAATTTGCTATTGTCTTGAGCAGCGCCACTAAAACCTTTAACATTGCGGGGACAAAAAATTCCTATGCAGTCATTGAAAATCCTAAGTTGAGAGTGGCTTATCAGAAACGCCAGCTGGCCAATAACCAGCATGAAATTTCAGGCTTGGGTTATTTGGCGACAGAAGCTGCTTATCGCTATGGGAAGGATTGGCTAGAGGAACTCAAGCAAGTCTTTGAAGACCATATCAATTATGTGGTGGATCTATTTGGAAAAGAGACTAAAATCAAGGTCATGAAACCACAAGGAACCTACTTGATTTGGCTTGATTTTTCAGCCTATGACCTGACTGATGAAAAATTACAAGAGCTTTTGAGAAATGAAGCCAAGGTTATCCTCAATCGTGGTTTGGATTTTGGAGAGGAAGGAAGTCTCCATGCCCGCCTCAATGTAGCCATGCCTAAGTCTCTGCTGCAAGAAGTTTGTCAGCGGATTGTGGCTACTTTTGCCAAACGTTAAAAATCCAGCCTTCTAGGAGAAAAGTCTTCCTAGAAGGCTATTTTCATAGGGGAAAATATGGTATAATAAAAAGATAAGGTAAAGGTAAAAATATGGCTAAATTGATTCCGGGGAAAGTCCGTATCGAAGGCGTTGCCCTTTATGAAACTGGTAAGGTTGACATCATCAAGGAAAAGAATAATCGGCTCTACGCTCGCGTTGCAGAAGAAGAACTGCGCTATAGTTTAGAGGATGATTTGGTTTTTTGTGCCTGCGATTTTTTCCAAAAGAGGGGCTACTGTGTGCATTTGGCAGCGCTGGAGCATTTTTTAAAAAATGATGAGCATGGTCAGGAAATCTTGCAGAGTCTGGAAGAAGGTCATGAAGAAAAAGAGGCCGTTGAAACCAAGGTGACCTTGGGTGGCAAATTTATGGACCGAATCTTGTCTCCAAAATCAGAACGTGCCTATGAATTATCGGCTGTGGGTCAGGTGGAAGCAGGAACCAATCATATCTTGTGGACCCTTAGAATAGGGCAAATCAATAGCCTAAAATACTACGTCATTCGGGATATTCCACTCTTTTTAAGGATTGTCGAGCAGAGAAAGTCTTATATGATTGGCAAGATTTATGAGGAGTCTCTTTCTTGGGAAGCCTTTGATGAGGCTAGCCAAGAACTTCTGACTTTCTTGCGGGGACTAACGGAGGAAGGACTGGCTCCAGACCTCTTTTTCCAAAACCAAGGTCGGCATCTCTTTTTTCCTCTGACTTTTTTTGAGCAGGGTGTGAATTTACTGATGACCTTGCCCCATTTTCAATTTGACCATCAAGTGGATAGCTACCAGACCCTGCTTTTTCAGGATATGCATGCTGATGCCAATCTCTTTGCCTTTACAGTAACAGAATACTCGGATTATTTTGAAATGGAAATCAGTGAGAGTCCTAGGGTCAATGTCTTTTATCAGGGAGCTGTACTTTTCCATAAAGGACAGGTTTATTTTCTAACAGACCAACAGATGCGTCTTCTCAAGGAAATTAAAGCGTTGCCTGTGGATCAACATGGGAAAAAACACCTGCAATTTGATAGCAGTGACCGAGATAAATTGGCTTCTTGTTTAACTCTTTTTAACCAAATGGGGACCGTTTCAGCTCCAGAACGGTTACAAATCAAAACTTTTGCGCCCTCTTTTTACTTTGACAGGGAAGAAGATAATCGGATTCGTTTAGAAATTCAGTTTGATTATGGGGATAGGCAGGTATCAAGCCGACAAGAGCTAGAAGAATTACCATTTTCGAGTGATGCGGACTTAGAAGAAAGAATTTTCCAAGTCTGTTTGGCAGCTGGTTTTGAAGCAGATTTTCAATCTTGGCGTCAGGCCCTAAAAGCAGAGTCTGTCTATCATTTCTTTCACGAAATCATTCCAGTCTTTGAAAAACTCGGGAATGTTGATTTATCAGACAAGTTAGAAGAACTCTATAACCTAGCAAGCCCTCAAGTACAGATTGCTTCCAAGGGAGGTCTCTTGGAAATCCAGTTTGATTTTCAAGATATTGCCCAAGAGGAAATTGATCAAGCCATGCAGGCCTTGGTTGCCAATCAAGATTTTTACATTGGTGCGTCTAATCAAGTCTACTTTTTTGATGAAGAAACCAAGAAAATTCGACAAAATCTACAGGAACTGGGGCAATTTGAGTTAAAAGATGGGGCCTTGCAGGCTCGAAAATCTTTGGCTTATAGTTTAGCTCATCTCTTTGAAGGACGTGACCGTGTTTCTTTTTCACAAGAATTCCAGAATTTGGCTCACGATTTGACGCATCCAGAGGACTTCCCTAGACAAGCAACTCAGGTTCAGGCTGATTTGCGAGATTATCAGGAAAAGGGAATCAGCTGGCTACAAATGCTCCATCACTATGGTTTTGGTGGAATTTTGGCTGATGATATGGGACTTGGTAAAACCCTGCAGACTATTGCTTTTTTGACCAGTCAAGTGACAAAAGAAAGTCGAGTCTTGATTTTAGCACCGTCAGGTTTGATTTACAACTGGGCAGATGAATTTCAGAAATTTGCCCCACAGTTGGATATGGCTGTTGTTCATGGTTTGAAAGCTAGTCGTGAAGAGATTCTTGCTGAGAGCCATCAAATCTATGTGACGAGCTATGCCACCTTCCGTCAGGACAGTGAGCTTTATCAGGGGATGGCCTTTGACTTCCTTTTCTTAGATGAAGCTCAGGTTATGAAGAACGCCCAAACCAAGATTGCTCAGACCTTGAGACAATTTGTGGTGCCGTCAGTTTTTGCTTTGTCAGGAACTCCTATTGAAAACCATCTAGGTGAACTGTGGTCTATTTTCCAAATCGTCATGCCAGGACTTTTGCCAAGCAAGAAAGAATTTATGAAATTGCCAGCCGAGCGCGTGGCTCAGTTTATCAAGCCTTTCGTGATGAGGCGAAAGAAAGAAGAAGTTCTGACTGAATTACCAGACTTGATTGAAGTGGTTTATAAGAATGAACTGGAAGACCAGCAAAAGGCTATCTACCTAGCCCAGTTGCAACAGATGAGAGATAGATTGACTCAAGTGTCAGATCAGGAATTTCAGCGAAGTCGTGTGGAAATCTTGTCTGGTCTGATGCGCTTGCGTCAAATTTGTGACACTCCTGCCCTCTTTATGGAAGATTATCAGGGAGCCAGTAGCAAACTGGATAGTCTTCGAGATTTACTAGTACAGGTGGCAGACGGCGGACACCGTGTCTTGATTTTCTCGCAGTTTAAGGGAATGTTGGAGAAAATTGAACAAGAACTGCCAGACTTGGGCTTGACTTCCTTTAAAATCACGGGTTCAACACCAGCTAAGGAAAGACAAGATATGACCAAAGCCTTTAACCAAGGGGAAAGAGATGCCTTTCTGATTTCCCTCAAGGCGGGTGGGGTTGGTCTGAACCTGACAGGTGCTGATACGGTTATTTTGGTTGACCTTTGGTGGAATCCTGCGGTGGAGGCGCAAGCCATTGGTCGTGCCCATCGGATGGGACAGGAAGAAACGGTTGAGGTCTATCGCTTGGTAACTAAAGGAACTATCGAAGAAAAAATTCAGGAACTACAAGAACAGAAGAAACATCTGGTGTCACAAGTATTGGATGGAACAGAGTCACGTGGTAGTCTTACCCTAGCAGAAATTAGAGAAATTTTGGGAATTTCTGAAGCCAGCACTTGAAAAATCAAGACAATACGCTATAATGAAGTGTTGAAAGGAAATAGAAAATGAAACAAGAACGATTTCCATTGGTGTCAGATGACGAGGTCATGTTGACTGAAATGCCAGTCATGAATCTCTATGATGAGTCTGATCTAATCAGTAATATCAAGGGTGAGTATCGAGATAAAAATTATTTAGAATGGGCTCCTATTACTGAAGAGGCGCCAGTAAAACCGATTGAAAAGCAAGTCGAGAAACCTAAAAAAGCTCCTTTAGGGGTTAAAAAAGAAGGAAAGAGCTATGCGGAGGTGGCGCGTGAAGAAGCGCGTGCAGACTTGAAAAAGAAACGCTCTGCTAACTATCTAACTCAGGATTTCAGCCGTGCGAGACGTCATTCTAAATCAGGCCTTGTTAGACAGGGCAATCAACCGACAGCGCCTTTCCAAAAGGAAAATCCTGGTGAATTGGTGAAGTATAGCCAAAAATTGACCCAGTCTCATTATATCTTGGCAGAAGAAGTTCATTTTATCCCTACCAAGAATGAAGAAGTGTCAGCACCTGCTCCAAAGAAAAACAACTATGATTTTCTAAAGAAGAGCCAAATCTACAATAAAAAAAGTAAACAAACAGAACAAGAACGTCGGGTTGCCCAAGAGTTGAATCTGACCAGAATTACAGAATAGGGGAGAAAACATGCCAAAGACATATCATTTTATCGGAATTAAGGGATCAGGGATGAGTGCCTTGGCCTTGATGTTGCACCAAATGGGGCATAAGGTACAGGGATCAGATGTTGAAAAATACTACTTTACCCAACGCGGTCTTGAGCAGGCAGGAATTACTATTCTTCCTTTTGATGAAAAGAATCTAGGCGGTGATATGGAAATTATCGCTGGAAATGCCTTTCGTCCAGATAACAACGTCGAAATTGCCTATGCGGACCAAAATGGTATCAGCTACAAACGTTATCATGAATTTCTAGGTAGCTTTATGCGTGACTTTGTTAGCATGGGAGTAGCAGGAGCGCATGGAAAAACTTCAACGACAGGTATGTTGTCTCATGTCTTGTCTCACATCACAGACACTAGCTTCTTGATTGGGGATGGGACAGGTCGTGGTTCGGCCAATGCCAAATATTTTGTCTTTGAATCTGACGAATATGAGCGCCACTTCATGCCTTACCATCCAGAATACTCTATTATCACCAACATTGACTTTGACCATCCAGACTATTTCACAAGTCTCGAGGATGTTTTCAATGCCTTTAACGACTATGCTAAACAAATCACCAAGGGTCTTTTTGTCTATGGTGAAGATGCAGAATTGCGTAAAATTACGTCTGATGCACCAATTTATTATTATGGTTTTGAAGCAGAAGGTAATGACTTTGTAGCTAGTGAACTTCTTCGTTCAACAACTGGTTCAACCTTCACCGTTCATTTCCGTGGACAAGAATTGGGTCAATTCCACATCCCAACCTTTGGTCGTCACAATATCATGAATGCGACAGCCGTTATTGGTCTTCTTTACACAGCAGGATTTGATTTGAACTTGGTGCGTGAGCACTTGAAAACATTTGCCGGTGTTAAGCGTCGTTTCACTGAGAAAATTGTCAATGACACAGTGATTATCGATGACTTTGCCCACCATCCAACAGAAATCATTGCGACCTTGGATGCGGCTCGTCAGAAATACCCAAGTAAGGAAATTGTAGCAGTCTTCCAACCGCATACTTTTACAAGAACCATTGCCTTGTTGGACGACTTTGCTCATGCTTTAAACCAAGCAGATGCTGTTTACCTAGCGCAAATTTATGGATCTGCTCGTGAGGTAGACCATGGAGATGTCAAGGTAGAAGACCTAGCCAATAAAATCAACAAGAAACACCAAGTCATTACTGTTGAAAATGTTTCTCCACTCCTTGACCATGACAATGCTGTCTATGTCTTTATGGGAGCAGGAGACATCCAAACCTATGAATACTCATTTGAGCGTCTCTTGTCAAACTTGACAAGCAATGTTCAATAGGTTATTCTCATGGAAATTCCAATTAAGATCATTCAGGCGAGTCAGTCTGATTTGGCTGAGGTAGTGGTACTTCAAACTTCATCTTTTCCAGCTGAAAAGCAGCTGACTTCCCATATTTTAGAAGAAAGTATCCGTAAGTGTGCGGATACCTTTCTTCTAGCTAGGGATGAAAATCAACATTTAGGCTATATTTTATCAAGTCCCCAGTCAGACAATCCGCAATGTCTAAAAGTGCATTCTTTAGTCATCGAGGCTGACCATCAGAGACAGGGCTTGGGAACACTTCTTCTTGCAGCCTTGAAAGAGGTGGCAGTTGAGCTGGATTACAAAGGGATTCGTTTGGAGAGTCCTTCTGAGCTGCTTTCCTATTTTGAAATGAACGGTTTTATTGATGAAGAAACTTCCCTTTATACAACTAGCCAGGGTTTTAGTATGATTTGGTTTAATCCCTTTTATCTGGAGGCACAATGAAAATCAGACAAGCAAGATTAGAAGATTTAGATCGTATCGTTGAGATTGAACTAGAGAATTTCTCGATTGAAGAAGCTATTCCTCGATCTGTCTTTGAGGCACATTTGCGAGAAATTCAGGCCTCTTTTCTGGTTGCAGAAAAAGAGGGTAAGATTATTGGTTATATCGAAGGGCCAGTTGGCCCCCATCGTCATCTGCAAGACCAGTCTTTTACAGAAGAGATAGAAGACCATAGCCATGGGCCGGGGGGCTATATCTCTGTGACCTGTCTGTCTATTGCCAAGGAGGCACAGGGACTCGGACTGGGTCAGAAATTGCTAACAGCCTTGAAAGAAGTTGCTCTTGAGGATAAGAGAGAAGGTATTAACCTAACCTGTCATGACTATCTCATCGCCTACTATGAAAAACACGGATTTGTCAATGAAGGCTTGTCCCAGTCAACCTTTGCAGGGGAAACTTGGTATGATATGGTCTGGGAAGCTAATACTCTTCGAAAATCAAATTCAAACCACGTCAGCGTCGCCTTACCGTACTCAAGTACAGCTTGCGGCTAGCTTCCTAGTTTGCTCTTTGATTTTCATTGAGTATAAAAAATAAGCTAGGAAAAGTATCATAGGTTGCTTTTCTTGGACTTTTAAGATATAATATTATGGATTGTCAACAAGGAGGAAAAACTTTTGAGTGAAAAGTCAAGAGAAGAAGAGAAATTAAGCTTTAAAGAGCAGATTCTGAGAGATTTAGAAAAAGTAAAAGGCTATGATGAAGTTCTGAAAGAAGATAAGGCAGTAGTTCGCACTCCTGCAAATGAACCTTCAGCTGAAGAACTCATGGCTGATTCCTTGTCAACGGTAGAGGAGATTATGAGAAAAGCTCCCGCTGCGCCTACTCACCCAAGCCAAGATGTACCAGCTTCTCCAGCAGATGATATTCAAAGAGAAACTCCTGGTGTTCCAAGTCATCCAAGTCAAGATGTTCCTTCTTCTCCCGCAGAAGAAAGTGGATCAAGACCAGGTCCAGGTCCTGTTAGACCTAAGAAATTTGAAAGAGAATACAATGAAACCCCAACAAGGGTAGCTGTTTCCTATAAGACGGCAGAGAAAAAAGCAGAACAAGCAGGTCCAGAAACACCTACGCCTGCTACAGAAACAGTGGATATCATCAGCGATACACCACGTCGTAGCCGTAGAGAAGGAGCAAAACCCGTTAAGCCTAAGAAAGAGAAGAAGTCACATGTGAAAGCCTTTGTGATTTCATTCCTTGTATTCCTTGCCTTGCTCTCAGCAGGTGGTTACTTTGGTTACCAGTACGTGCTAGATTCTTTATTACCTATCGATGCTAATTCTAAGAAATATGTGACGGTTGGAATTCCAGAAGGTTCAAACGTTCAAGAAATCGGTACGACGCTTGAAAAAGCTGGTTTGGTAAAGCATGGTCTGATTTTTAGCTTTTATGCCAAGTATAAAAATTATACCGATTTGAAAGCAGGTTACTACAATTTGCAAAAGAGTATGAGTACAGAAGACTTACTCAAAGAGTTGCAAAAAGGTGGAACAGATGAACCACAAGAACCTGTCCTTGCGACTTTGACAATTCCAGAAGGTTATACTTTGGATCAGATTGCTCAAGCTGTGGGTCAATTGCAAGGTGACTTCAAAGAGCCTTTGACAGCGGAGGCTTTCTTGGCAAAAGTTCAAGATGAGACGTTTATCAGTCAAGAAGTTGCCAAATATCTGAGTCTACTTGAAAGCTTGCCTACAAAAGACAGCGGTGCGCGTTATCGTTTGGAAGGATACCTTTTCCCAGCTACATACTCTATCAAGGAAAGCACAACTATTGAGAGCTTGATTGATGAGATGTTAGCTGCTATGGATAAGAACCTATCTCCTTACTATAGTACGATCAAATCTAAAAACTTGACTGTCAATGAGTTGTTGACCATTGCTTCCTTGGTCGAAAAAGAAGGTGCCAAGACAGAAGATCGTAAGCTCATTGCAGGTGTATTCTACAATCGTTTGAATCGTGATATGCCACTTCAAAGTAATATTGCAATCTTGTATGCCCAAGGAAAACTGGGGCAAAATATCAGCCTAGCTGAGGATGTTGCGATTGATACCAACATTGATTCACCTTATAATGTTTATAAAAATGTAGGTCTCATGCCTGGTCCAGTCGATAGTCCGAGTCTGGATGCGATTGAGTCAAGCATCAATCAAACTAAGAGCGATAACCTCTACTTTGTAGCAGATGTCACAGAAGGAAAGGTCTACTATGCTAACAATCAAGAAGACCACGACCGCAATGTCGCTGAACATGTCAACAGCAAATTAAACCAAACAAACTAAAATTATGTGATACTTCACATAATTTTCTTTCGAAAATATCATCAGAAGAAAGTTGAGAAAAATGGCAGAAAAAACATATCCTATGACCCTTGAGGAAAAGGAAAAACTTGAAAAAGAATTAGAAGAATTGAAATTGGTTCGCCGTCCAGAAGTGGTAGAACGCATTAAGATTGCCCGTTCATACGGTGACCTTTCAGAAAACAGTGAGTACGAAGCAGCTAAGGATGAACAAGCCTTTGTCGAAGGACAAATCTCTAGCTTGGAAACAAAAATCCGCTATGCTGAAATCGTCAATAGCGACGCAGTTGCCCAGGACGAAGTAGCGATTGGTAAAACAGTCACCATCCAAGAAATTGGTGAGGACGAAGAAGAAGTTTATATTATCGTAGGTTCAGCTGGTGCGGATGCCTTTGCAGGTAAGGTTTCAAATGAAAGCCCAATTGGACAAGCCTTGATTGGCAAGAAAACAGGTGACACAGCAACCATTGAAACGCCTGTTGGTAGCTATGATGTAAAAATTTTGAAGGTTGAAAAAACAGCCTAAAACAGAAGAAAGGAGTGGGGAGGCTGTGCGCTTCACTCACTCCTTTTTCCATTTTGCTACTCTTCGAAAATCTCTTCAAACCACGTCAGCGTCGCCTTGCCGTATGTATGGTTACTGACTTCGTCAGTTTCATCTACAACCTCAAAACAGTGTTTTTAGCAACCTACGGCTAGCTTTCTAGTTTGCTCTTTGATTTTCATTGAGTATAAATTGAATTGAAATTGGAGACTATATGAGTTCAAAGAAGAAGAAAAACAAGATGGAGCGTGGTCTGACCAATCGTCATGTGCAGGTTATGGCCATCGCTGGAACAATCGGAACAGGACTCTTTTTGGGAGCAGGTCGCTCTATTAGCCTAACAGGTCCTTCCATTGTACTGATTTATATGATTACGGGGGCCTTCATGTTCCTCATGATGCGTGCTGTTGGGGAAATGCTCTACCAAGACCCTGAGCAACATACCTTTATCAACTTTATCACGCGTCATTTGGGTAAGGGCTGGGGCTATTTCTCAGTATGGTCTTACTGGCTATCCGTTGTCTTTATCGGTATGGCGGAAATCACTGCTATCGCACATTATGTGCAATTTTGGTTCCCAACTTGGCCGAGTTGGATGATTGAGATTGGATTTTTGACCATTCTAGCCTTGGTCAATCTGATTGCGGTGAAGCTCTTTGGGGAAGTTGAGTTTTGGTTTGCGATGGTCAAGATTGTGGCTATTTTAGCTATGATTGCAACAGGAGTCTTTATGGTCTTGACAGGCTTTAAGACACCTCATGGAGTAGCAAGTTTGGCCAATATTGCTGACAATTTCTCCCTCTTCCCAAATGGTGGAGTGAACTTTGTCATGGCCTTCCAGATGGTGTTCTTTGCATATCTTATGATTGAGTTTATCGGGGTCACAACTTCTGAAACCAAAAATCCACGTCAGGTCTTGCCAAAAGCCGTTAAGGAAATTCCTTTGCGTATCGCCTTTTTCTACGGTGGTGCCCTCTTAGCCATCATGGCTATCATTCCATGGCGTGAACTTGCCTCAGCTGATTCTCCTTTTGTAACAGTATTTGAATTGGCCGGTGTCAAGTGGGCAGCAGCCTTGATTAACTTCGTTGTTTTGACCTCAGCAGCATCTGCTCTTAACTCAACGCTTTATTCAACAGGGCGCCATTTGTATCAGATTGCTCATGATTCGCCAAATCGCTTCCTAAAGGCTATCAAGGCAGATACTCTTTCTCGCCACAATGTGCCACAAAATGCCATCATCGCCTCAGCGATTTTGATTGCCCTAGCAGCCTTTATCAACGTCCTGCCAGGAGTTTCGGATGCCTTTGCCTTGATTACGGCATCATCATCAGGTGTCTATATTGCCATTTATATCTTGATCATGGTGGCTCACCTTAAATACCGCAAGTCACCAGACTTTATGGCGGATGGCTATCTCATGCCCCATTATCGTTTCCTAAATCCTTTAACCATGCTCTTCTTTGCCTTTGTCTTTGTAACCCTCTTTTTACAAGAGTCTACATTTGTAGGAGCAATCGGCTCAGCTATCTGGATTATCGGTTTTGGGATTTACAGCCAGTGGAAATTTAGAAAATAGATTTGAAACTCATCAGCTTAGGTTGATGGGTTTTTCTAGTTTGACAGTCTATTGAAATAAGGCTATAATCAAGCTGTAACAGTGTTTGAGGAGGTTTAGATGTACTTTAGATTGGAAAACAAGGAGTCTCAGAAAGCACAAGAAATTGGGAATTTGATTCGTACTTATAATCGTTCAAAAAGAGAAGAAGCTGAAAGTGAGCCACTTAATCTTTATGTTGAAGATGAAAAGGGCAATCTCCTGGCAGGTTTGATAGCAGAGACTTTTGGAAATTGGCTAGAAATCGAGTATTTATTTGTAAAAGAGGAATTGCGAGGGCAAGGAATTGGCTCAAAACTATTGCAACAGGCAGAAAGTGAAGCTAAGAATCGTAACTGTTGTTTTGCCTTTGTCAATACTTACCAGTTCCAGGCGCCAGACTTTTATCAGAAACATGGCTACAAGGAAGTCTTTGCTTTGCAAGACTATCCCTACACAGGGCAAAGATTTTATTACCAAAAGGATTTGTAAGGAGAGTATGAAGGTATAATATGAAGAGAGACTCGCACATGAGTATGGAGGTGGACTGATGTATATGAGTAACTATCGATAAATACCAGTTAAATCCTACAAATTGTGTCTTTCTAGACGATATTGAGTACAATACAATCGCAGCTGAGAAATTGGGAATCAACTCCTATCAGATTAAGAAAAGAAGCGATTCCGTCGATATTTTGAAATCCTATATTTAAACTTAACACTCTCTATTTTTTATGGTATAGAGTTTTTTGTTAATAAAATTTTACAAAATGACATTTATATATTGCATTAAGTTAGATATATGATATAATGTTGTTAAAAAGAGGCGCAACTTTTTAAAATTAATGAGAATCAAAGAGGAAACTAAGAGTATTAATGGAGGAATAAAAAATGGAAGTTATAAATGTAAGTAAGCATTATGGTCATTCAATCATTCTCAAAGATATAAATTTTGCACTTAATAAGGGTGAAATTGTTGGTCTAGTAGGAAGAAACGGAGTTGGCAAGAGTACATTGATGAAAATTCTTGTTCAGAATAATCAACCGACTTCAGGGAATATTATAAGTAGTGATAATGTTGGGTATTTAATCGAAGAACCAAAATTATTTTTATCTAAAACAGGCTTAGAGAATTTAAAATATCTGGCAAACTTATATGGTGTTAACTACAATCAAGAAAGATTTGGGAGTTTGATTCAAGAGTTAGATTTGAGTCAGTCTATTAATAAAAAAGTAAAGACCTATTCTTTGGGTACAAAACAAAAATTAGCTTTGCTTCTAACTCTCGTTACGGAACCTGATATATTGATTTTAGATGAACCGACTAATGGTTTAGATATTGAATCGTCACAAATAGTTTTATCGGTTCTAAAAAATTTAGCTTTACATGAAAATGTGGGAATTTTAATATCGAGTCATAAATTAGAAGATATTGAAGAAATTTGTGAGAGAGTTCTTTTCTTGGAGAACGGGTTTTTGACATTCCAAAAAGTAGGAAAAGATAGTCATAATTGCTTGTTTGAGATAGCTTTTTCATCAGCTACAGATAAAGACATTTTCCTTACCAAACAAGAATTTGGGGATATTGTTCAGGAAGAGGGACTGAAAATTACTATGTCTGGGAATATTCAAAGTAGTGAGCTTTTTAAATTTTTTAACGAAAACTCTATTAAAGTAGTTGATTTTGAAACTAAAAAAGAGACGCTTAAAGATATTTATCTAAATCGTTCAAAATAAAGGAAGGTTATAATCATGAAATTAAATAAATTGAATTTTCTTAAGGAAAATATAAGGGATTTATATTCATCAGGCGTAATATATCTCGGTTTGATTATCTCGTTTATACCGCCGATATTGGTTACATTCTTTATTCTAAGGACTCAAGGGACATCGCTTGGTATTAAGCATATTTCAAACTTTTATGCTATGCTCGGTATGTTAATGGCTGTTATACATGCTAACCGAATTATTAGCAGGGATTTTTCCTACAATACGATCAGTTTATTTTATAATCAACAGAAAAATCGGATGATTTACGTCTTGTCTAATTTTCTATATGCCATCTCAGTTTCCATTATTTATGCTTTGAATGGTATTGTGTTACTAGTCATCGTAAGTAAATTGGGTGTTCCAGGTGCTTTAGGATTAGATTTTATAGTAGCTATTGTAGTCAATACAATTTTGTTAGTCCTATTTTATTTTCTATTATCTTACATTTTCTATTTATACAAATTGAAAAGTGGCTTGGTATTTGGTATTTTAGTAGCTTTACTACTCTTTATCCCTAATATATTAAATACGATTATGATGAATACTAGTAATGATTTGTTTATCAAAGCAATTGAACTTCTTCCTTTTTATTCTTTACCTGTATTTGTGGCTTCAAATACGATGTCTATTAGTCAGTATCTTGTGGTAATAACTACAATCATTTTATTGTATTTTTTCACTCTCAAGAAAAGCAAGGAGTATTCATTTTAGTTTTATTTAGTATTATTTTGCAGACTTAAAATCCAGCAAAAAATCAGTCATCTTGGTATGCTCCTGCTCTTGTTGTGTACACGTTTTTGTCTTATGCTAGACTCATTTCCAAAAGCATTATATAATAGTGATATGAAATCAACTAAATAAGAAATATAAGCAATCAAAACTCGTTTAAAAGACCCTACTAAAGCTAATACTAAACAAAAAATCAAATAGCAAACTAGGAAGTTTATTTCAAACAATCCAACATACTGATTTTAGGCTGAAGATAATATTGGAGTGCTAATTAATGAGGTTATAATAAATAGCTGACAGCTTGTGTTGGTTTTGGATTTTTTAAGAGTAGATGAGTATTAAAACTATAAGGAGGACGCAGGTGGCTAAAAATTTAAAATTAAAATTAGCTCGTGTAGAGCTTGATTTAACTCAAGGTCAACTGGCAGAGGCTGTTGGGGTGACGCGCCAGACTATTGGTTTGATAGAGGCGGGGAAATACAATCCCAGTCTCTCGCTCTGCCAGTCCATTTGCAGATGTTTAGGGAAAACCCTAGACCAACTATTTTGGGAGGAAGAAGATGGTAAATAAATTCATTCATTATCAATTACTTGACGAAAGAGAAGAACAACTAATCAATAAAGCTGGAGCGGAATCCTTTACCCTTTTCATTGGACTTGTGCTTCTAAGCTATTTGGTGGCTGTATTAGCTCCCTCTCTTTTTAATCCGAATTTTCTAGTCTATACTCTGATAGTAGGAATTTTCTTCTTTTTCAACCGTGCCCGTTATCTGGGAGTGACCTACTATAGTCGTTTTCATTTTACGATTTTGGGTTGTTTTTTCTTAACCTTGGCTATTACGACTCTTTTGATGTTACAGAATTATCAATTCAACATAGAAATTTATCAGCACAATCCTTTGAACGTTACATACCTGTCTGCTTGGGCAATTACTTATGTCATTTACCTTCCCTGGGTCTTTATTGGCAATCTTGGTCTGAAGAGCTATGGCGAATGGGCTCAGAAAAAATTTGAACAAGACATGGATGAACTGGAGAGTGGTGAATAGCTTGTTACTCTTTTCTCAATCCAGCTAAAATGTGATATAATAGTACTAATTTATTGGAATGCATGAAAGTTTTTGAAAATTTTCATGTATTTCTAGTTAAGGAAGTAGGAAAAGTATGTATCCAGATGATAGTTTGACATTGCACACGGACTTGTACCAGATCAACATGATGCAGGTTTACTTTGACCAAGGGATTCACAATAAAAAGGCGGTCTTTGAGGTTTATTTCCGCCAACAGCCTTTTAAGAACGGCTATGCGGTTTTTGCAGGTTTGGAAAGAATTGTGAGTTATCTTGAAGACCTGCGTTTTTCAGATAGTGATATAGCCTATTTGGAGTCGCTAGGTTATCATGGGGCGTTCTTGGATTACCTCCGCAATTTCAAGTTGGAGTTGACCGTTCGTTCTGCCCAAGAAGGGGATTTGGTCTTTGCTAATGAACCGATTGTGCAGGTGGAAGGCCCTCTAGCTCAATGTCAGTTGGTCGAAACGGCTCTTTTGAACATCGTCAACTACCAGACCTTGGTGGCGACTAAGGCAGCTCGTATTCGTTCAGTAATTGAAGATGAACCTTTAATGGAGTTTGGGACACGTCGGGCTCAAGAAATGGATGCGGCTATCTGGGGAACACGCGCAGCGGTGATTGGTGGTGCCAATGGAACTAGCAACGTGCGTGCTGGTAAACTCTTTGACATTCCTGTCTTGGGGACCCATGCCCATTCCTTGGTACAGGTTTATGGCAATGACTATGAGGCTTTTAAGGCTTATGCTGCGACCCACAAAAATTGTGTCTTTCTTGTGGATACCTATGACACCCTTCGCATTGGGGTACCAGCTGCCATTCAGGTGGCGCGTGAACTGGGTGACCAGATTAACTTTATGGGTGTACGGATTGATTCTGGGGATATTGCCTACATTTCCAAGAAAGTTCGTCAGCAACTGGACGAGGCTGGATTTACAGAGGCTAAGATTTATGCTTCAAATGACCTAGATGAAAATACCATCCTCAACCTCAAGATGCAAAAGGCCAAGATTGATGTCTGGGGTGTTGGAACCAAGCTGATTACAGCCTATGACCAGCCAGCTCTTGGTGCAGTTTATAAGATTGTGGCCATTGAAGATGAAAATGGCCAGATGCGCAATACCATTAAGTTGTCTAATAATGCGGAAAAAGTGTCTACGCCAGGTAAGAAGCAGGTGTGGCGGATTACCAGTCGTGAAAAAGGCAAGTCAGAAGGCGATTATATCACTTATGATGGTGTGGATGTGAGCGACATGACGGAAATCAAGATGTTCCATCCGACTTATACCTACATCAAGAAGACCGTTCGTAATTTTGACGCCGTTCCTCTCTTGGTGGATATTTTCAAGGACGGAAAATTGATTTACAATCTGCCTAGCTTGACTGAGATTCAGGCTTATGCTCGTAAGGAATTTGACAAGCTTTGGGATGAGTACAAGCGCGTGCTTAATCCACAGCATTATCCAGTAGATTTGGCGCGTGATGTATGGCAAGACAAGATGGACTTGATAGACAAAATGCGCAAGGAAGCCCTTGGTGAAGGAGAAGAAGAATGAGTTTGCAAGAAACGATTATCCAAGAATTGGGTGTCAAACCGGTGATTGATGCCCAGGAAGAAATTCGTCGTTCCATCGATTTCTTAAAAAGATACCTGAAAAAACATCCCTTCCTTAAAACCTTTGTACTAGGGATTTCTGGGGGACAAGACTCAACCTTAGCAGGACGTTTAGCCCAACTAGCTATGGAAGAACTGCGAGCAGAAACGGGAGATGACAGCTACAAATTTATCGCTGTCCGCCTGCCATATGGAGTGCAAGCTGATGAAGCAGATGCTCAAAAAGCCCTTGCCTTTATCCAGCCTGATGTCAGTTTAGTCGTCAATATCAAGGAATCAGTTGACGCCATGACGGCAACAGTTGAAGCGACAGGTAGTCCTGTTTCAGATTTTAACAAGGGCAATATCAAGGCACGTTGCCGTATGATTGCTCAGTATGCCCTTGCTGGTGGCCATGGCGGAGCGGTCATTGGAACAGACCATGCTGCGGAAAATATCACAGGTTTCTTTACCAAGTTTGGTGACGGGGGTGCAGATATTCTCCCTCTTTACCGCCTCAATAAGAGTCAAGGAAAACAACTCTTGCAGGAACTTGGTGCAGATCCAGCCCTTTATGAAAAAATCCCAACAGCAGACCTAGAAGAAGACAAACCAGGTCTGGCTGACGAAGTAGCCCTCGGAGTCACTTATGAAGAGATTGATGACTACCTAGAAGGCAAAACAATCAGCCCAGAAGCCCAAACAAGAATCGAAAACTGGTGGCACAAAGGCCAACATAAACGCCACCTACCCATCACCGTATTTGATAACTTTTGGGAGTAAAAAGGTCCGGGGGACCTTTTTAGCTTGAGCCTTGAAATTCAAAAGCAAAACAAGTTTCAATGGAGATTGGATATAGAATCATCCTATCAGAAAGTGAGGTAGCCTCATGAAATCTATTGGTACGCAAATATTACAGACAGATCGTTTAATCTTGCGAAGATTTGTGGAGAGTGATGCAGAAGCCATGTTTCAAAATTGGGCTTCATCCGCTGAGAATCTGACCTATGTTACCTGGGATCCCCATCCTGATGTCGAAATCACTCGAAACTCGATTCGCAATTGGGTTGCTTCCTATACTAATCTCAACTATTACAAATGGGCTATTTGTCTCAAAGAAAACCCAGAGCAAGTGATAGGAGATATCAGCATCGTTACAATAGATGAGAACGATTCTTCTTGTGAAATTGGCTATGTACTAGGCAAGGTTTACTGGGGACATGGAATTATGACAGAAGCCTTGAAAGCTGTCTTGGACTTCTGTTTTATTCAAGCAGGTTTTCAAAATGTCAGAGCTCGATATGCCAGTCTCAATCCAGCTTCAGGTCGTGTCATGGAGAAAGCAGGGATGTCCTATCTAAAGACTATTATCAATGGTGCAGAGAGAAAAGGATATCTTGCGGATCTTATTTATTATCAGATAAGTAGGGAAGACTGGTGAATTTTCTTTTCTGTTTCCATCAAAGTCAGACTGTGTCTGGCTTTTTTTGCAACATTTTTTACATAACCTGATTAAATTCCTATTTTTCCCTATCATTGTCCCTGTTTTTTCTTGATTTTTGGAGCTATAATAGTCATATCAAATCAAAGAATGGAGGAAGGCAATGGATAATATAATCTTTTTTATCAGTGTTTTTCTTGCTGGAATTCTTTCCTTCTTTTCTCCTTGTATTTTACCCTTGTTACCGGTCTATGCAGGGGTCTTGTTGGATGATAAAGATGGTGCTCAGGCTTCTAGTGGAAAATATTCAATCTCAGTTACTAGTTTATTACGAACTCTGGCATTTATAGCGGGGATTTCCTTTATTTTTATCTTACTGGGCTATGGAGCTGGTTTTTTAGGCGACTTGCTTTATGCTTCTTGGTTCCAATATGTGACGGGTGCGGTTATCATTCTGTTGGGCTTGCACCAGATGGAAATTCTACGCTTTAAGGGGCTTTATAAGGAAAAGAGGTTACAACTGCAAGGACAGGGAAAAAACGCCAACGGTTATAGTCAGGCATTTTTACTGGGCTTGACCTTTAGTTTTGCTTGGACGCCTTGTGTGGGGCCGGTTCTGGGCTCTGTTTTAGCTTTGGCGGCTTCAGGTGGTTCAGGTGCTTGGCAGGGAGCTGGTCTCATGTTAATCTATACGCTGGGTCTAGCGCTACCATTCTTGATTCTAGCTCTGGCCTCTAGTTATGTTTTGAAACATCTCCGAAAACTTCATCCCTATCTCGGAATCCTCAAAAAAGTGGGAGGTTTTCTCATTATTGTGATGGGACTCTTGGTTCTGTTTGGAAATGCTTCAATTTTAAGTCAATTATTTGAATAAAATGGAAAGGAATATCAGTATGAAAAAATGGCAAACATGTGTTCTTGGAGCAGGTTCGCTCCTTTGTTTGACGGCTTGTTCAGGCAAGTCCATGACCAGTGAACACCAAATGAAAGATGAGATGAAGATGGAGCAGACAGCTAGTAAAACAAGCACGGCTAAAGGGAAAGAGGTGGCTGATTTTGAGCTAACTGGAGTAGATGGCAAGACCTATCGCTTGTCTGATTACAAGGGCAAGAAAGTCTATCTCAAATTCTGGGCTTCTTGGTGTTCCATCTGTCTGGCCAGTCTTCCTGACACGGATGAAATCGCTAAAGAAGCTGGCGATGACTATGTGGTCTTGACAGTAGTGTCACCAGGACACAAGGGAGAGCAATCTGAAGCGGACTTTAAGAATTGGTATAAGGGATTGGATTATAAAAATTTCCCAGTCCTAGTTGACCCATCAGGCAAACTTTTGGAAACTTATGGTGTTCGTTCCTACCCAACTCAAGCCTTTATAGATGGTGAAGGAAAATTGGTCAAAACCCAACCAGGATTCATGGAAAAAGATGCAATTTTGCAAACTTTGAAAGAATTAGCCTAGGAGGTGTCCTATGAATGATAAGTTAAAAATCATCTTGTTGCTAGGAGTATTTTTCCTAGCCATAACTGGTTTCTATTTTCTATTGATGCGAAATGCAGGGCAGACAGATGCCTCGCAAATTGAGAAAGCGGCAGTCAGCCAAGGAGGAAAAACAGTGAAAAAAACAGAAATTAGTAAAGACGCAGACTTGCACGAAATTTATCTAGCTGGAGGTTGTTTCTGGGGAGTGGAGGAATACTTCTCCCGCGTTCCCGGAGTGACAGATGCCGTATCAGGCTATGCAAACGGTAGAGGGGAAACAACCAAGTACGAATTGATCAACCAAACAGGACATGCAGAAACAGTCCATGTTACCTATGATGCCAAGCAAATTTCCCTCAAGGAAATTCTGCTTCATTATTTCCGCATTATCAATCCAACCAGCAAAAATAAACAAGGAAATGACGTGGGGACCCAGTACCGTACCGGTGTTTATTACACAGATGACAAGGATTTGGAGGTAATCAACCAAGTCTTTGATGAGGTGGCTAAGAAATACGATCAACCTCTAGCAGTTGAAAAGGAGGCTTTGAAGAATTTCGTGGTGGCCGAGGATTACCACCAAGACTATCTCAAGAAAAATCCAAATGGCTACTGCCATATCAATGTTAATCAGGCGGCCTATCCCGTCATTGATGCCAGCAAATATCCCAAACCAAGTGATGAAGAATTGAAAAAGACCTTGTCACCTGAGGAGTATGCAGTTACCCAGAAAAATCAAACAGAGCGGGCTTTTTCAAACCGCTACTGGGATAAATTTGAATCCGGTATCTATGTGGATGTGGCAACTGGCGAACCCCTCTTTTCATCAAAGGACAAGTTCGAGTCTGGTTGTGGATGGCCTAGTTTCACCCAGCCCATCAGTCCAGATGTTGCTACCTATAAGGAAGATAAGTCTTACAATATGACGCGCATGGAAGTGCGGAGCCGAGTTGGAGATTCTCACCTTGGCCATGTCTTTACGGATGGACCACAGGACAAGGGGGGCTTGCGCTACTGTATCAATAGTCTCTCTATCCGCTTTATTCCTAAAGATCAAATGGAAGAAAAAGGCTACGCTTATTTATTAGATTATGTTGATTAAGAAGTCTTTCCTAAGCAGTTAGAGGAGAATTTTGCTATACTGATACTAGTAAGTGACAAAGGAGAGAAGCATGACCTACACAATCTTAATCGTAGAAGATGAGTATCTGGTAAGACAAGGCTTGACCAAGCTGGTCGATGTAGCAGCCTACGATATGGAAATCATCGGTCAGGCTGAAAATGGAAGACAGGCTTGGGAATTGATTCAAAAGCAGGTGCCGGATATCATTTTGACCGATATCAACATGCCTCAACTAAATGGCATTCAGTTGGCCAGTCTGGTCCGAGAAACCTATCCTCAGGTTCACCTAGTTTTTTTGACAGGTTACGATGATTTTGATTATGCCTTGTCTGCTGTCAAACTAGGTGTAGATGACTACTTGCTCAAGCCCTTTTCTCGTCAGGATATTGAGGAAATGTTGGGGAAAATCAAGCAAAAGTTGGATAAGGAAGAGAAAGAAGAGCAGTTACAAGATTTATTGACTGATAAGTTTGAAGGAAACTTGGCCCAGAAAATTCAGTCTCATCTAGATGACAGCCAGTTTAGTTTAAAGGCTTTGGCCAGTGACTTGGGCTTTAGCCCGACTTATCTGAGCTCTTTGATTAAGAAAGAGTTGGGTCTACCTTTTCAGGATTACCTGGTGCGAGAACGTGTCAAACAAGCTAAGCTCTTGCTCTTAACAACGGATTTAAAGATTTATGAGATAGCTGAAAAGGTTGGTTTTGAAGATATGAATTACTTTACCCAACGTTTTAAACAGATTGCGGGTGTGACACCTCGTCAGTTTAAGAAGGGAGAAGGTCGATGAAGCGTTCTTCTCTCCTAGTTAGAATGGTTATTTCCATCTTTTTGGTCTTTCTCATTCTCCTAGTTCTGGTTGGTACGTTCTACTATCAATCTAGTTCTTCAGCCATTGAGGCTACCATTGAAGGTAATAGCCAAACGACTATCAGTCAGACTAGCCACTTTATCCAGTCTTATATCAAAAAATTAGAAACCACCTCGACCAGTTTGACCCAGCAGGCGGATGTCCTAGCCTATGCTGAGAATCCCAGTCAAGACAAGGTCAAGGGAATTCGAAATCTGTTTTTGACCATCTTAAAGGCAGATCAGGACTTGAAAACTGTTGTGCTGGTAACCAAATCCGGTCAGGTCATTTCTACAGATGACAGTGTGCAGATGAAAACTTCCTCTGATATGATGGCTGAGGATTGGTACCAAAAGGCCATTCATCAGGGAGCTAAGCCTGTTTTGACACCAGCTCGTAAGTCGGATAGTCAGTGGGTTATTTCTATCACTCAGGAACTTGTTGATGCAAAGGGAGCCAATCTGGGTGTACTTCGTTTGGATATTTCTTATGAAACTCTGGAAGCCTATCTCAACCAGCTTCAGTTGGGTCAGCAGGGATTTGCTTTCATTATCAATGAAAAACATGAATTTGTTTACCATCCTCAACACACAGTTTATAGTTCGTCTAGCGAAATGGAGGCCATGAAATCCTACATTGAGACGGGTCAGGGCTATACTTCTGGTCACAAATCCTACGTCAGTCAAGAAAAGATTGCAGGAACTGATTGGACGGTACTTGGCGTATCTTCGCTGGAGAAGTTAGATCAGGTTCGGAATCAACTCTTGTGGACCTTGCTTGGGGCTAGTATCACATCTCTTCTTGTCTGTCTCTGCTTGGTGTGGTTCAGTCTCAAACGCTGGATTGCTCCTTTAAGTGGCTTAAGAGAAACCATGCTGGAGATTGCTTCTGGTAATCAGAATCTTCGTGCCAAGGAAACTGGTGCCTATGAACTGAGAGAAGTGACTCGCCAATTTAATGCCATGTTGGATCAGATTGATCAGCTGATGGCAGATATTCGTAGCCAGGAAGAAACGACCCGTCAGTACCAACTTCAAGCCCTATCAAGTCAGATTAACCCCCATTTCCTCTATAACACCTTGGACACCATCATCTGGATGGCTGAATTTCAGGATAGTCAGCGAGTGGTTCAGGTGACCAAGTCCTTGGCAACCTATTTCCGCTTGGCGCTCAATCAGGGCAAGGACTTGATTTGTCTCTCTGATGAAATCAATCATGTCCGCCAGTATCTCTTTATCCAGAAACAACGTTATGGAGATAAGCTGGAATACGAAATTACTGAAAATCCTGCCTTTGATCATCTGGTCTTGCCCAAGCTGGTGTTACAACCCTTGGTGGAAAATGCTCTTTACCATGGCATTAAGGAGAAGGAAGGTCAGGGACATATTAGAGTTTCTGTTCAGAAACAGGATTCAGGATTGGTCATCCGTATTGAGGATGATGGAGTTGGCTTCCAAGATGCTGGCGATAGTAGTCAAAGTCAACTCAAACGTGGGGGAGTCGGTCTTCAAAATGTTGACCAAAGGCTCAAACTTCATTTTGGAGAACATTACCATATGAAGATCGATTCTAGGCCCCAAAAAGGGACGAAAGTGGAAATATACATAAATAGAATAGAAACTAGCTAACTCCCAGTCAATTCTGGGAGTTTTATGCGTAATTGGGCAAGCTTTCTAGGTTGTCTATCTTGCTAAAACGTAGAAAAAACGGTATGATAGAAGAGTGACAAAAGAGGTGACAGAGATGAACGAGACACAGATTCAAAGAGAAACACGTCAGATAGTAGAAGATGTTTTAGAAAAGGCCGATTTGAAGCAGGGGGCCCTTTTTGTTTTAGGTCTATCTTCTAGTGAGGTGCTAGGTGGTCAGATTGGGAAAGAATCCAGTCAAGAGATTGGTGAGCTGATAGTAGAGACTATCTTGGGTATTCTAGGTAGTAGAGGTATCCATTTAGCCGTTCAAGGTTGTGAACATGTTAATCGAGCCCTCGTCGTTGAACGTCAGGTGGCAGAGCAGTTTGGCCTGGAAATCGTCAGTGTCCTTCCGACTCTTCATGCAGGAGGTTCGGGTCAATTGGCAGCCTTCAAGTTTATGCAAGATCCAGTTGAGGTTGAATTTATCAAGGCTCATGCTGGATTGGATATCGGAGACACTGCAATTGGCATGCATGTCAAGCATGTTCAGGTTCCGATTCGCCCTCTTTTGAGAGAGATTGGGCATGCCCACGTAACGGCTCTAGCTAGTCGTCCAAAATTAATCGGAGGTGCGCGTGCGCACTATCCGCAAGATTCTATCAGAAAGTCGTGAGAATGAATAAAGGAGATGAAAGTGTTTAAAAAAGACCGTTTTTCAATTCGTAAGATTAAGGGAGTTGTAGGTTCTGTATTTCTTGGAAGCCTTTTGATGGCTCCTTCTGTAGTGGACGCAGCCACCTATCACTATGTAGATAAAGAGGTTATTTCACAAGAAGCTAAAGATTTAATCCAGACAGGAAAGCCTGATGGAAATGAAGTTGTCTATGGTTTGGTATATCAAAAAGACCAGCTGCCACAAACAGGGACAGAAGCATCTGTTTTGACAGCTTTTGGTTTGCTGACTGTTGGGAGCTTACTTTTAATCTACAAGAGAAAGAAAATTGCCAGCGTCTTTCTAGTTGGAGCTATGGGATTGGTAGTCCTTCCTAGTGCAGGAGCTGTAGACCCAGTTGCGACCCTAGCACCAGCTAGTCGAGAGGGTGTTGTTGAAATGGAGGGTTATCGCTATGTTGGTTATCTATCAGGTGACATCCTCAAAACGCTTGGCTTGGACACTGTTTTAGAAGAAGACTCAGCTAAACCTGGAGAGGTGACTGTAGTCGAAGTTGAGAATCCCCAAGTAACAACAAATCAGGAGCAAGCTAATCCAGAAAACCAAGCAGTAGAGACAGAGGAAGCTCCAAAAGAAGAAGCACCTAAAACAGAAGAAAGTCCAAAGGAAGAACCAAAATCGGAGGTAAAACCTACTGACGAGCCCCTCCCTAAAGGAAAAGATGAAAAAGAAGATTCAGCAGAACCAGCTCCAGTTGAAGAAGTAGGTGGAAAAGTTGAGTCAAAACCAGAGGAAAAAGTAGCAGTTAAGCCAGAAAGTCAACCATCAGACAAACCAGCTGAGGAATCAAAAGTTGAACCACCAGTAGAACAAGCAAAAGTCCCAGAACAACCCGTGCAACCTACACAACCGGAGCAACCAAGGATACCAAAAGATTCATCACAACAAGAAGATCCTAAAGAGGATAAGGTATCGGAAGAGACACCGAAACAAGAAGATGCACAGCCAGCAGTAGTAGAATCAAAAGAGGAGGCTGCTAATCAACCTGTTGAAGAACCAAAAGTGGAAATGCCTGCTGTAGAAAAACAAACGGAACCAAAAGTTGAACAAGCAGGTGAACCAGTCGCGCCAAGTGAAGACGAAAAGGCACCAGTCTCTCCAGAAAAGCAACCAGAAGCTTCTGAGGAAGAGAAGGTTTCGGAAGAAACCCCGAAACCAGTAGAAGTCTCTCCAGAGACCAAGGCTGAAGAAACTGTAGAACCAACAGAGGAGACCAAAACAGCTAAAGGTACGCAAGAAGAAGGCAAAGAAGGTCAAGCACCAGTACAAGAAGTAAACCCAGAATATAAAGTAACAACAGGTACAGTTGAGAAGTCTACCGAAAGTGAATTAGATTTCACAACAGAAGTAGTTCCGGATGACACAAAATATGTAGATGAAGAAGTTGTTGAACGTCAAGGGTCTAAAGGAGTTCAACTTACGAAAACAACTTACGAAACAGTGGAAGGTGTAGAGACAGATAAAGTTCTTTCTACAACTACAGAAGTAAAAACTCCTGCTGTTCCGAAAGTTGTTAAAAAAGGAACAAAACCAGTTGAAGGAACAGTAGATGAAACTGAAGAAGTAGAGATTCCTTTTAAAACAAAAACGCAAGAAGATGATACTTTAAAACGTGGGACAGAAGAAGTTGCTCAAGAAGGTGTAAACGGCAAGAAACAAATTACCAAGACGTATAAAACGATTCGTGGAGAAAAAACAAAAGATGCTCCAACAGTAGAAGAAAAAATTATCTTACAACCTCAAGATAAAATTATTAAGAATGGTACAAAAGGGTTAGAAAAACCAACATTACAATGGAATACAACAGATAAAGATGTCTTGAAGAAGAGTGCGACAGCTAGTTATACGTTGACAAAACCAGCTGGAGTAGAAATCAAATCAATCAAATTAGCATTAAAAGATAAAGATGGACAACTTGTTAAAGAAGTAACGGTAGAAGAAAATAAATTAAACGCTACTTTAGATAAATTGAAATATTATCAAGGTTACACCCTATCTACTACAATGGTTTATGATTGTGGAGAAGGCGAAGAAACTGAGAAATTAGAAGATAAACAAATTCAGTTAGACCTTAAAAAAGTTGAAATCAAAGATATTCGAAGAACTGATTTAATTAAATATGATCAAGAAACAGAAACGAATGAATCTAGATTAAAATCAATCCCAGAGGATAAGAGTAAATACTACTTAAAAGTCACTTCACATGATCAAAAATCAACATTATTAGCAGTGAAAAATATTGAAGAAGTAACCGTTGATGGAAAACAAATGTATAAAGTAACTGCAACAGCAGATAATTTAGTTGGGCGTCAAAAAGATCAAACATTTGAATCTGAATATACTCATTACATTGAAAAATCAGTTGCAGCTAACGGAAATGTTTATTATGATTTTGAAGATTTAGTTTCAGCAATGCAAAAAAATCCAGCAGGAGAATACCGATTAGGTCAAAGTATGAGTGCTAGAAATGCATCTGCGAATGGAAAATCGTATATCACGAGTGAATTTACAGGAAAATTATTAAGTGAAGACGGAAAACGTTATGCTATTACAGAGTTAGAACGACCTTTATTCAATGTTATTAAGAATGCTACTATAAAAAATATTAATTTTGAAGATGTAGATATCGATCGTAAAAATGATGATGGTGTTGCTACAATAGCCAATACAATGAATGGAACTTCTGTCATTGAAGATGTGAAAATTACAGGTTCTGTTATTGGACGTAATAATGTAGCAGGTGTTGTTAATTATATGAACGAGGGAACTCGCATTGAAAATGTTGCCTTTATTGGTAAACTACATTCTACAAGTGAAAATGGTTCAGCATTAGGTGGTATTGCCGATAAAAACTATCGAGGTATTGTAACAAGAACTTATGTAGATGCAATATTAACTGGTAATAAAGTGAGAGCAAGTTCATTAATTCCATTTGTTGAATATGGAATGATAGGTGATTATTTAATTGGAACTAAAGGAAACTTAACGAAATCTGTTGCCAAAGGATTGATTAATGTAGTTACACCAGTACAAACTGGAGCGTTTGCAAGTAAGACATGGCCTTTTGGTACAGTAAAAGATAATGTTAGTTATGTAAAAGTGAAAAATGCAGAAATGTTATTTGGTTCAAATGATATTGATGATGGTTATGCACATCCACAAATTGATAAATTATACAGTGTAGCTGGATATAGTGAAGGTAAAAAGTCATACACTAAATATCCTAATAAACAAATTGAATTGACAAAAGAAGAAGCTGATGAAAAAGTAGCTAGCTATAATATTACAGCTAATACTTTTGAAAGCGAAAAATCACTAGTGGCTACATTAAACGCAACAGTGTCTCAAAATTCTGCTTATGATCAAATCCAAGATTATAACGATGAATATAAATTAGCATATAAGAATTTTGAAAAATTACAACCATTCTATAATAAAGAATATATTGTACATCAAGCTAATAAATTGGATAAAGCACATAACTTAAATACGAAAGAAGTTCTTTCTGTAACACCAATGCATGATACAAAATTCGTTACAAATTTAGAAGAAGTGAATAAAATTATGATTCACTATGCGGATGGAACAAAAGAATACTTAAATCTATCTGGCAGTACAGAAGGATTAAGTAATGTTAAAGAATACACTGTAACGGGTCTAGGAATTAAATATACACCAAATATTGTTCAAAAAAATCATGATGAATTAATAGAGGGTATTGTTTCAAAATTAAGTCCGATTGAATTACAATCAGATATTATTTATAAACACTTCAACAGACCGGGAGAAGGAAGATTTAACGCTGTTAAGGATCTTTACTTAGAAGAAAGTTTTGACTATGTGAAGAATAATTTAACAGAACTGGTGACTAAATTAGTTCAAAATGAAGATCACCAATTAAATGATTCTCTAGCTGTACGTCAAATGATTTTAGATAAAGTTGAGAAAAATAAAGCAGCTTTGATGCTGGGATTAACTTATCTAAACCGCTACTATGGAGTTAGATTTGGAGATGTTAACATTAAAGAATTAATGCTATTTAAACCAGATTTCTATGGTAAAAATATAGATGTATTAGATCGATTGATTGAAATTGGCTCTAAAGAGAACAATCTTAAAGGTCATCGTACACATGATGCATTCCGTGAAGTTTTGAGTGCTTCTACTCGCTCGGGTAACTTAATTGACTTCTTAAAATACAATATGGAACTTTTAACTTCAGATAAAAATATAAATGATTGGTTTATTCATGCGACTGAAGGTAAAGTATACGTTGTTGAAAAACAATCTCGTGAAGAAGGTCTTAAAAATGCTAAATATAGAGCATTTGATAATCTATCCAAAGGATATCATCAGAAGATGATTCTTCCACTTTTAAATCTAAAGCAAACACAAGCATTCCTGATTTCTACGTATAACACAATTTCATTTGGTACAGCTAATAAATACAATACGACACTTGGAAATTTCAAAGATAAAATTGATTTGGCGGCAAATAGGCATCTTAACTATCTTGATTTCTGGTACCGACTTGCAAATGAGAATGTTAAGAATTTATTGGCAAAAGAGATTGTTACTCCTGTTTGGGAAGGATACCAAGTTTGGGGACATGATTGGGGTAAATGGATGGATAAATATGGTAAGTTTGAAGATGGTAAAGGTATTTATGCTCCAACCCGTGAACTTTATGGCCCTGTAGGTGAGCATTATGGTCCTAATGGGGCTGTTGCCGGAGCCTATGCAACTTATTATGATGATAAGAATGATAATCGTGCAAAAGTTGTATTTGTTATGTCTGATATGATTAGCGAGTATGGATCCTCAGCATTTACACATGAAACTACTCACATAAATGACCGCGTAGTTTATTATGGAGGGTACACACACCGAGAAGGTACATTCTTAGAAGCCTTCGCACAAGGTATGCTTCAATCACCTGCTACTCAAGGTCACCAAGGTGAGTATGGTGCTTTAGGACTAAATATGGCTTTTGAACGTGAAAACGATGGAAATCAATGGTATAATTATAACCCTAATAATCTTAAATCACGTAAAGAAATTGACCACTATATGAAGAACTATAATGAGGCACTGATGATGTTAGATTATCTTGAAGCTGATGCAGTTATTGGGAAACTTAATGGTGATAATAGTAAATGGTTTAAGAAAGTTGATAAGAAAATGCGTCATACTGATGGTGATAATAAACATCTAGTTGGACCTAACCAATGGGATGAAGTGCGTGACTTAAGCGAACAAGAAAAAGCACTTGAGTTGAATAATATTAATGATTTAGTTAACAATAACTTTATTACAAAACATGGTGCTCCAGGTAACGGGGTGTATCGTCCTGAAGATTTTAGATCTGCATACGTTAACGTTAATATGATGACCGGTATCTACGGTGGTAATACTAGTGATGGTGCTCCGGGAGCCCTATCATTCAAACACAATGCTTTCCGTATGTGGGGTTACTTCGGATATGAAAATGGATTTATTGGATATGTTTCCAATAAATATAAAGGTGAAGCGAAAAAGGATGGTGAAAACAATTTAAGTGATAAATTTATTATTAAGAAAGTATCTAAAAATGTATACAACACACTTGAGGATTGGAAGCAACATTGGTTCCAAGAAATTAAAGATAAAGCTAATAATGGATTCACTGCCATTGAAATTAATGGTGAAACGATTACAAGTTATGACAGATTGAAGACTCTATTCAGTACTGCTGTTGAAAAAGATTTAGCTGAATTGAACGATTCTAAAGTAGAGCGTAAATATAGAAATACTGTAGGCTTGAAAGAGAAAGTCTTCAAACAACTCTTGTACAAATCCGACGGTTTCTCTGGGAATCTCTTCAATGAATCACAGGCATAGTGCTAACAAAATCATTACAAAGGTGGATCAGCTTGGCTGTATCTGCCTTTTTATGCTATACTTAAACTATGCATAGAAAAACAGTGATTGATTTTAGGGCTTTGGGGGAGAGATACATCTTTACCCAGCCTATCAAAGAGTTAAAAACGAGAGATTTAGCGAAAGTAACAGCCTTGCTGGCACAAGTGGAAAGCTATCAAGAGCAAGGCTATTATGTGGTGGGTTATGTCAGCTACGAGGCTGCACCTGCTTTTGAGGAGAAATTAGCAGTTCACAAGCTTCCTCTACTGGGCGAGTACTTGCTTTACTTTACTGTTCATGATAGCGTAGAAACATCCCCTATTCCTCTGACTTATGATGAGGTTGATTTGCCTTCAAATTGGCAGGAAGTAACGTCTGCAGCAGACTATGAAAAGGCTATTGCCCAGATTCATCATCATCTACGGCAGGGTGATACCTATCAGGTCAACTACACCGTCCAACTCAAGCAGGACTTAAGTGCCAATCCTTTTGCCATCTACAATCGTATGGTGGTAGAGCAGGAGGCGGGCTACAATGCCTATGTGGAACATGACGATATGGCAGTGATTTCCATGAGCCCAGAGCTCTTTTTTGAGCAGAATGGCCACGAGTTGACAACACGACCAATGAAGGGAACGACTCAGCGTGGGTTGACCGACCAAGAAGACTTGGAGGAGGCCAGTTGGTTGGAACAGGACCCCAAAAATCGCTCTGAAAACATGATGATTGTGGACCTCTTGCGCAATGATATGAATCGTATTTCTGAGGTGGGGAGTGAGCACGTGGAGCGTCTTTGCCAAGTAGAACAGTATTCAACGGTTTGGCAGATGACTTCGACTATCAAGAGTCAGTTACGAGCAGATGTTAATTTAGTTTCTATTTTTCGTTCTCTCTTTCCTTGTGGTTCTATAACGGGAGCACCCAAAATTGCGACTATGGAAATCATTAAGGACTTGGAGCCACAACCGCGTGGAGTCTACTGTGGAACGATTGGTCTCTTGCTTCCAAATGGACGACGGATTTTTAATGTGGCCATTCGTACCATTCAACTTCACAAAGGTCAAGCAATCTATGGAGTTGGCGGAGGCATTACATGGGATAGCACTTGGGAATCTGAATACCAAGAGGTTCATCAAAAGGCAGCTGTTCTCTATCGTAAACAAGCTCGTTTTCAGCTAATTACTACTGGGAAAATCAGCCAGAAGAACTTGCTGTTTGAAGCACAACATCTGGAAAGGCTGAGAAAAGCTAGTCGCTATTTTGCTTTTCCTTTTGATGCAGAAGACTTGAAACAAAAGATAAAGGAAGAGTGTCAGGATTGTGATGTTAATCAAGATTACCGCTTGCGAATTTCTCTCAGCAAATCTGGAGAGATAGAAGTCAATCGTCAAGTATTAACACCCCTTAGTCCAACCTTCTGCCATGCCCAACTCTGCCTGCAGGAAGCCAATTTGCAACAAGCATTTACCTATTTTAAAACAAGCCACCGACCGCATTTGAGCCTAGGGGAACAAGAGAAGATTTACCACAATAAGTCTGGAGAGCTACTTGAAACCTCTATTGGAAATTTGGTTCTGAAAATCGCTGGAAAACTCTACACACCGCCTATTCGACTGGGAATTTTACCAGGAATTTACCGTCAGCATTTGCTGGAAACAGGACAGGTAGAAGAGAAAGTCTTGACCTTGGCAGATTTAGACAAAGCTGAAGCTATTTACGGCTGTAACGCAGTGCGAGGCTTGTATGAGTTAATCTTACAGGAGAATTAGATGAAACTGATATTTTTACACGGGTTAGGGCAGTCAGCGGAGAGTTGGAAAGAAGTTCAGAATCTACTGATAGATTATCCTTCTGAGGCTATCGAGTTGTTTCCTTCTGGAGTTAGCAACTATCAACAAGCCAAGGAGCGCATTTATCAGCACTTATCAAAGGAGACAGAACCTTTTGTCCTAATCGGTTTGTCCTTAGGGGCTGTCCTTGCATTGGAGCTTTCAAGTTCTGATATACCAACCCTTCAGGCTTTGGTTTTGTCAGGTTGTCCATTGAAACTAGCAGGTAATATTCCTTTTTATTTTCAAACACTGGTATTTAAACTACTCCCAAAAAGGATATTTGAGAAACAGGGAGCAGATAAATCGCTTCTGGTTGGTGTTTCTGAGGAATTAAAAACACTTGATTTAAGAGAGATTGCAAAGAATTGTTCCTATCCAAGCTTGTTAATTTGTGGTAGTAAGGATAAGCCAAATCTTAGTTCTATGAAAGGTATTCAAGAACTGATACCAAATTCCCAGTTCCAGATTATCCCTGATGGTCCTCATGTTCTGAATAGAGCTAAACCAAAAGAGTTTGCAGAAATAACCAGAAGTTTCCTTGAATTGCTGAAATAAGTTTGATAAAATAATAGTGAAATCGATAACATCGTTATAGGAGAAAGAAATGAACAAACGTCTATTTTTAAAAATGAGTCTGGCTACCTTGCCAGTTTTAGCCTTGTTTTCACAACCTGTGTTAGCAGAGGAAAATATTCATTTTTCTAGCTGTAAGGAAGCTTGGGCGAATGGATACGCAGATATTCACGAGGAAGAACCTGGTTATTCTGCCAAGTTAGACCGCGATCATGATGGTGTGGCTTGCGAATTGAAAAATGCTCCTAAGGGTGCTTTTAAAGCAAAACAAGAGGCTACAACTCAAACTGATACAACTTCATCCACAGCAAGTGGTTGGGTTAAGCAGGACGGTTCTTGGTACTATTTTGATGGAAATGGAAATCCAATGAAAAATGCATGGCAGGGAAGTTATTACCTGAAAGCTGATGGTAAAATGGCACAGAGCGAATGGATTTATGACCCTTCTTATCAAGCTTGGTATTATTTGAAAGCAGATGGTTCTTATGCAAAAAATGCATGGCAAGGAGCTTATTACCTTAAATCAAACGGTAAAATGGCACAAGGTGAGTGGGTTTATGACTCTTCTTACCAAGCCTGGTATTACTTGAAATCAGATGGTTCTTATGCTCGCAATGCATGGCAAGGCAATTACTATTTGAAATCAGATGGTAAAATGGCTAAAAATGAGCGAGTTGATGGAGGCCGTTACTATGTAGATGCTTCAGGTCTCTGGAAACCATAAGTCAGGATAAAATCCAGAAAGTTAATGCAAACCTTTGCATAAATGAGTGAATTTTGTTATACTATATCTGTAAGCATTTTCAATTAATTCATAATAAAAAAGGAGAATATGATGAGTCAAAAGATTATTGGGATTGACCTTGGTGGAACTTCTATCAAATTTGCAATCTTAACAACAGCAGGAGAAATCCAAGAAAAATGGTCTATCAAGACTAACATTTTGGATGAGGGAAGTCACATCGTAGATGATATGATTGAGTCTATTCAACACCGTTTGGACTTGCTTGGATTGGTAGCAGCGGACTTCCAAGGTATTGGAATGGGGTCACCAGGTGTGGTTGACCGTGAAAAAGGAACTGTTATTGGTGCCTACAACCTCAACTGGAAAACCCTTCAACCAATCAAAGAAAAGATTGAAAAAGCCTTGGGCATTCCTTTCTTCATCGATAATGATGCCAACGTAGCTGCTCTTGGTGAGCGCTGGATGGGTGCTGGAGATAACCAACCAGACGTTGTCTTTATGACACTCGGTACTGGTGTTGGTGGCGGTATCGTCGCAGAAGGCAAATTGCTTCACGGTATTGCTGGTGCAGCAGGTGAGCTTGGCCACATCACTGTTGACTTTGACCAACCAATCGCATGTACTTGTGGTAAAAAAGGATGTCTTGAGACAGTGGCTTCTGCAACAGGAATTGTCAACTTGACTCGTCGCTATGCGGATGAATACGAAGGCGATGCAGCCTTGAAACGTTTGATTGATAACGGAGAAGAAGTAACTGCTAAGACTGTCTTTGATCTCGCAAAAGAAGGAGACGACCTTGCTTTGATTGTTTACCGTAACTTCTCACGTTACTTGGGAATCGCTTGTGCCAACATCGGTTCAATCCTCAACCCATCAACAATCGTAATTGGTGGTGGAGTATCAGCTGCGGGAGAATTCCTTCTACAAGGTGTTCAAAAAGTTTACGACGAAAATAGTTTCCCACAAGTACGCACATCCACTAAATTAGCTCTTGCAACTCTAGGAAATGACGCTGGAGTTATCGGAGCAGCATCACTTGTATTGCAATAAGATAATGAGAGAGGAAAAATGCTAACCTAGAGTTAGTAATGTTCCTCTTTTCTTTTTTATGCTATACTAGTTAGGAAATAAATGAGGTGAGAGTAAATGACAAAAGCAGATACGATTTTTAAAGAGAATATTGAACGCATTCTAAAGGAAGGTGTTTTCTCAGAGCAGGCTCGTCCTAAGTACAAGGATGGGACTGTTGCCAACTCCAAGTATGTAACGGGTGCATTTGCCGAGTATGATTTGGCTAAGGGCGAATTTCCCATCACAACCTTGCGTCCCATTGCAATTAAATCCGCCATCAAGGAAGTACTTTGGATTTACCAAGACCAGTCTAATAGCCTAGAAGTGCTTAATGATAAGTACAATGTTCACTATTGGAATGACTGGGAAGTGGGAGATACAGGAACCATTGGTGAGCGCTATGGTGCAGTTGTTAAGAAACACGATATCATCAACAAGCTTCTCAAACAGTTAGAAGCTAACCCTTGGAACCGCCGCAATATTATCTCTCTCTGGGATTATCAAGCTTTTGAGGAGACAGATGGGCTACTCCCATGCGCCTTTCAGACCATGTTTGATGTCCGCCGTGTAGATGGGGAAATCTATTTTGATGCAACCTTGACTCAGCGTTCTAACGATATGCTGGTGGCCCACCACATCAATGCTATGCAGTATGTGGCTCTTCAAATGATGATTGCCAAGCATTTTGGCTGGAAGGTTGGGAAGTTCTTCTATTTCATCAACAACCTCCATATCTATGACAATCAATTTGAACAAGCTCAGGAATTGCTTCGTCGTGAGCCGTCAAACTGCCAACCTCGCTTGGTTTTAAATGTTCCTGATGGGACTAGTTTCTTTGATATTAAAGCAGAAGATTTTGAGTTGGTGGATTATGACCCTGTCAAGCCACAGTTGAAGTTTGACCTAGCTATTTAAAAGAATAGAAAAAAGAAGTTGAGACAATAAATCCCAACTTCTTTTGTTTTTTAACGTGATACGCGGCGACGAGCTGCTTTTTTACGGTTTTCTTCGATGAAAGCTGCTTTTTGCTCTTCTGGTTCGATTACTTTCTTTTTAAATGCGTATACTGCACCTGCAACGGCAGCGACAGTTCCTGCGACACCTGTTACAAGACCTTTAGCGAATCCTTTAGCCATGAGTCTTCCTCCTTTATATTCTCAATCAGCCAGCCTCCTCAAGAGGTCACATTTTTCTGACTGACCTTTTTGTGTTATAATAATAGTAACGAAAAAATGGGAATTTTTCAAGGAAAAAAGATGAAAACAAAAATAATTGTGATTGTTGGACCGACTGCTGTTGGAAAAACAGCCCTTGCCATTGAAGTGGCCAAGCGTTTTAATGGCGAAGTGGTTAGTGGAGATAGCCAGCAAGTCTATCGAGAACTTGATATTGGGACGGCTAAGGCTAGTCCAGAAGAGCAGGCAGCTGTTCCCCATCATTTAATCGATGTTAGAGAGGTAACCGAGTCTTACTCGGCTTTTGATTTTGTTTCAGAAGCTAAGATGGCTATTGAGGATATTCACAGCCGTGGCAAGCTAGCCATTATAGCCGGTGGGACTGGGCTTTATATCCAGAGCTTGCTAGAAGGTTATCACCTGGGTGGGGAGACTCCCCATGAGGAGATTTTGGACTATCGAGCTAGTTTGGAGCCATATTCAGATGAGGAATTAGCTCATCTGGTGGCGCAAGCAGGTCTTGAGATTCCCCAGTTTAATCGTCGTCGTGCTATGCGTGCCTTGGAAATTGCTCATTTTGGTCAGGATTTGGAAAATCAAGAGAGTCTATATGAACCGCTGATTATCTGCTTGGATGATGAGCGCAGTCAATTATATGAACGAATCAATCATCGAGTGGATTTGATGTTTGAGGCTGGGCTTTTGGATGAGGCCAAGTGGCTTTTTGACCATTACCCTGATGTGCAGGCTGCTAAAGGTATTGGCTATAAGGAACTCTTTCCTTATTTCCGTGGAGAGCAGACCTTGGAGGAAGCTAGTGAGAGTCTCAAACAGGCGACCCGCCGTTTTGCCAAGCGTCAGTTGACCTGGTTCCGTAATCGTATGCAGGTCACCTTTTATCAGATTGGAGAAGCTGGTGTGCAAGACCGCATTTTAAGCCAGATAGAGGAGTTTTTAGATGATTGAAACGGAGAAAAAAGAGGAACGGGTTCTGCTGATTGGTGTAGAATTGCAGGGCATGGACAATTTTGACCTCTCCATGGAAGAATTGGCCAGTCTAGCTAAGACAGCTGGGGCAGTTGTTGTAGATAGCTACAGACAAAAACGTGAAAAATATGATTCCAAGACCTTCGTCGGCTCTGGTAAGTTGGAAGAAATTGCGCTCATGGTGGATGCAGAAGAAATTACCACTGTCATTGTCAACAACCGTTTAACTCCACGGCAAAATGTCAATTTAGAAGAAGTTCTGGGTGTCAAGGTCATTGACCGTATGCAGTTGATTTTGGATATCTTTGCCATGCGAGCTCGAAGCCATGAAGGGAAGCTCCAAGTCCACCTAGCTCAGCTCAAATATCTCTTGCCTCGCTTGGTTGGTCAGGGAATTATGCTCAGCCGTCAGGCAGGGGGAATTGGTTCCCGTGGTCCAGGTGAAAGCCAGCTGGAGCTGAACCGTCGTAGCGTTCGCAATCAAATCACGGATATCGAGCGCCAGCTCAAGGTGGTTGAGAAAAATCGGGCGACTGTCAGAGAAAAACGTTTGGAGTCAAGCACCTTTAAGATTGGTTTGATTGGTTATACCAATGCTGGGAAGTCAACTATCATGAACACCTTGACCAGTAAGACCCAGTATGAGGCTGACGAGCTCTTTGCGACTCTGGACGCGACGACTAAGAGTATCCATCTGGGGGGCAATCTTCAAGTAACTTTGACAGATACCGTGGGCTTTATCCAAGATTTGCCGACTGAATTGGTGTCCAGTTTCAAGTCGACCTTGGAAGAAAGCAAGCATGTGGATCTTCTGGTTCATGTTATCGATGCCAGCAATCCTTACCACGAAGAGCATGAAAAAACGGTCCTTTCCATCATGAAAGACTTGGACATGAAGGATATTCCTCGCCTGACACTTTATAATAAAGCGGATTTGGTGGAAGATTTTACGCCTACCCAAACGCCCTACGCCCTCATTTCTGCCAAGGCTGAGGATAGTCGTGAGAATTTGCAGGCACTATTTTTAGAAAAAATCAAGGATATTTTTGAGACCTTTACCCTGCGCGTGCCTTTTTCTAAGTCCTACAAGATTCATGATTTAGAAAGTGTTGCGATTTTGGAAGAACGTGATTATCAGGAAGACGGCGAAGTGATTACAGGCTACATTTCTGAGAAAAACAAATGGAGGTTAGAAGAATTTTATGACTGATATCAAAACGTTGGCTCTAAAGTATGGAGGTTATACAAGTCTGGATAAGGTATATCTGGATCAGCTTCTAGCTGGCAAGACAGAGCAGGAGCAGTTGGCTCTCATCACACCTCCGCCTAGCGTGGTCAATGCTTACTTTGCAGAACTTTACCAAAAAAAGAGTCCTCAAGCTGCAACCGATTATTTTGCGGAACTCAGTCAGGAACTGAATCTTTACAATACTGAGCCAAGTTTCACCTTAGAAAACAAGCCCTTTATTCGCCTAAACCTGTCTGGTAAATCCTTTGGTTTTTGTTATGAAAGTGAGGGACTGGGTCGGATTTTCTCTGAAAATGAAGAGGTAATCTCAGATGACTTGTTCTTTGAAATTGCGCAAATTTTCCCCCATCAACTGGTCTTTGAGAAGTCTGGAAAGATTTACATGAAGGCTGTCGGGGACGAGGAAGTTGTTAGCGTGGAAAATCTTACAGCTTTGACTGATTTGGAAAGTTTGGCTGATGGTCGCAAACGTCTCAAAGGCTACAGTCAAGAGGATTTATTGCAGGAAGCTAGAGCTTTTACTGGCAAGAGCTATTTCCGATCGGAAAACCGCACAGCCATGTTATATATTGATTAATTAGAAAGTATCGAATGGATATTCAATTTTTAGGAACGGGGGCTGGTCAGCCCTCTAAAGCCCGTAACGTTTCAAGTCTTGCCCTGAAACTCTTGGATGAGATTAACGAAGTTTGGCTCTTTGACTGTGGAGAAGGAACGCAAAATCGCATTTTGGAAACCACGATTCGACCACGTAAGGTCAGCAAAATCTTTATCACTCACCTGCATGGAGATCACATTTTTGGCCTGCCAGGTTTCCTTTCTAGTCGTGCCTTTCAGGCCAATGAAGAGCAGACAGATTTGGAGATCTATGGACCTCAAGGAATCAAGTCATTTGTCTTAACTAGCCTTCGTGTGTCAGGTTCGCGTCTGCCTTACCGTATTCATTTTCATGAGTTTGACCAAGATTCTTTAGGGAAAATCCTTGAAACCGATAAATTCACGGTGTATGCAGAGGAGCTGGACCACACTATTTTCTGCGTTGGTTATCGTGTCATGCAAAAGGACTTGGAAGGAACGCTGGATGCTGAAAAGCTCAAGGCTGCTGGTGTCCCATTTGGCCCACTTTTTGGGAAAATCAAGAACGGCCAGGATGTTGTTTTGGAAGACGGAACTGAAATCAAGGCAGCAGACTATATCTCAGCTCCACGTCCAGGTAAAATTATCACTATTTTAGGAGACACTCGAAAAACGGATGCCAGTGTGCGTCTGGCTGTCAATGCCGATGTCCTTGTTCATGAGTCCACTTATGGCAAGGGTGATGAAAAAATTGCTCGTAACCATGGCCACTCTACTAACATGCAAGCTGCACAAGTAGCGATAGAAGCAGGAGCCAAACGACTCTTACTCAACCATATCAGCGCCCGTTTCCTCTCAAAAGATATCAGCAAGCTCAAAAAAGACGCTGCTAGTGTCTTTGAAAATGTGCATGTGGTCAAGGATTTGGAAGAAGTGGAAATCTAGCAGTCACAGAAAGGATAAGTATGCCTACTATTCTCATTACCGGAGCTAGCGGTGGTCTAGCACAAGAAATGGTTAAACTTCTGCCAAATGACCAACTCATCTTGCTTGGTCGAAATAAGGAAAAATTAGCCCAACTCTACGGAAATCATCCACAAGCAGAATTGATTGAAATTGATATTACCGATGACTCAGCCTTAGAAACTCTGGTAGCAGACCTCTATCTCCGCTATGGCGAGATTGATGTCTTGATAAACAACGCTGGTTACGGGATCTTTGAGGAATTTGACCAGATTTCCGACCAAGATATTCATCAGATGTTTGAGGTCAATACCTTTGCCCTGATGAATCTGTCTCGTCGCCTTGCGGCTCGAATGAAGGAAAGTCGAAAAGGCCATATCATCAATATCGTCAGCATGGCAGGTTTAATCGCTACTGGCAAGTCTAGTCTCTACTCAGCAACCAAGTTTGCGGCTATTGGTTTTTCAAATGCCTTACGCCTCGAACTCATACCCTATGGAGTCTATGTGACGACAGTCAATCCAGGACCAATCCGTACAGGATTTTTTGACCAAGCCGACCCAGATGGAAGCTATCTCAAATCTGTTGACCGTTTCCTGCTAGAGCCAGATGCAGTGGCTAAAAAGATTGTCAAGATTATAGGAAAAAACAAACGAGAACTTAATCTCCCTATGTTGTTGAACCTAGCCCATAAGTTTTATACCCTCTTTCCTAAGCTAGCTGATAAGCTGGCAGGGGAAACTTTTAATTATAAGTAAAAAGAACCAATGTGCAGGTTGTTGCTAGCCTACATATTGGTTCTTATCATTTCTCAACTATCAAACTGGACTTCTTCTAGGAGATAGTCGATAAAGCGTTCGCCCATCTTAGACAGGCTGGTTTTTTCATGCTGGATATAGACCAGCTCAATGGGATCATCAATATCCAATGGGATGGAAACGATATTGTCTCCGTTGAGGTTGCTGTTCAAAATCCCTGTCGCAATGGTATAACCGTCCAGACCAATCAAGAGATTAAAGAGGGTAGCACGGTCGCTGACTACGATGGATTTCTTGTGGTGTTCTTGGGAAAGAATCTCTTCTGAAAAGTAGAAGGAGTTGTGCGTCCCTTGGTCATAGCTCAGATAAGGGAAATTCTCCAAATCAGACAGTTTCACCTTGTCTTTCTTTGCCAGAGGATTGGTCTTGCTGACAAAGATATGCGGTTGCGCGGTAAAAAGATGGTGAGCCAGAAGGTGATTGTCATCCAGCATTTTTGTTAAAACATCACGGTTGTAGCTGTTCAAAAATAGGACACCGACCTCACTACGGAAGTTCTTGACGTCGTCGATAATTTCCCAAGTACGAGTTTCACGAAGGAAGAGCTCGTATTTCTCCATATCGCTTTTCTTGAGCAAAGAGACAAAGGCATTGACCACAAAGGCATAGTGTTGAGATGAAACGCTAAAGAGTTCACGGTGGGCGACAGGATTTTTATAGCGTTCCTCCAGAAGTTGGGTCTGCTCGACAACCTGACGGGCATAGGAGAGAAACTCCATCCCATCACGGGTTAAGGTGATACCCTTGGGATTGCGGATAAAGATCTCAATGCCCATCTCATTTTCCAAATCTCTCACAGCATTGGAAAGACTAGGCTGAGTGATAAAGAGCTGTTTGGCTGCTTCATTCATGGAGCCAGTTTCGACGATTTTGATAATATAATGTAATTGTTGAATTCTCATGTTTTTATTGTACCACACTTGCGTCAGAATCGCCAAAGAAGATAGGCAAATCAGGGGGAGTGTGTGGGTCTCTGTAAAGTAGTTAAGAAGAAACTTCTAAATCATTTGGTAAATAAGATTAAAAATTTCTCTCGAAAATAAGAAACTTGCACGATTTACTCATTATTTACACAGTACTAGAGTTTATACTAGTTACTGTAAAGATGATCATCTAAAAGAAGGAAGGAGGCAACCTTATGGCTAAAAATACAAGTCGTCCAGAGATTGATTCTCTAAGTTTTGAGGTTGAAAACCAAGAACTTTTCGGGAAATCAGAAGCTTGTGGTGCACAGCTTTTAAAATGACACTAGCAGGCTGCTGTGGATTGTATTTCACCTATTCCTATGAGTGTACGAGAAATAATGTTCGTTGTTAGATAAAACAAAAGGAAAATTCTAGTGTTTTATTACAAAACATTGACAACATTTTGATTTGGTGTTATATTTACGGGGAGAAATACAAATAAAACGAGATAACTTTGAGATTGATTCTTTGGATTATGGAAATTGATAGCCAAGAATTGGATGGTAAATCTGCTGCTGGGTAGGGTATGGCTGTTAGATTAACAGCACAGAGGCGTGGTGGTTGGTGATTGACATATTCTTATGAATGTATTTCGCCAAACGTGCGCTGTGGGTAAAACTCTCTATTTTTTGACAGGAGGATAAGATGGAAGGAATTATTGGAACACTAGAATTCTATGCACCTGTACTGGTCTTAGGAGTTGTTGTCATAGGGATTGTTTACTTTATGAAAAAAAGAAACGATCGCAAATAATCAACATCGACCGATACCTGAAAAAGGCATCGGTTTTTTATAACTTGAATATATTGCACAAAATACTCATGGCAAACCTTGAAAGAAACCGTATAATGAGAGAGTAATAAAGAAACGGAGGAATGAAATGATGAAACAGCTTATCGTGACAGGATTAACGAAAACATTTGGTCAAGGGGATAATATCGTTCATGCTTTATTAGATGTGAATTTGTCCGTTGAAAAAGGTGAATTTCTGGCAATTATGGGGGCCAGTGGTAGTGGAAAAACAACACTCCTCAACTGTATTTCAACGATTGATAAACCAACATCAGGTGAGATTCGATTTGAAGATTTTGACATCATCCATGCCAAGGAAAATGAGCTAGCTGACTATCGTGCTAAAAACATTTCCTATATTTTCCAAGCTTACAACTTGGTGGAAACCTTGACAGTTTATGAAAATATTGTTCTACCTCTTCAAATTCAGGGGAAAAATATCAAAAAACATCAGGATAAGATTGAGGAAATTTTGGATAAGTTGGCCATCCAAAACTTAAAAGATAAGTTTCCTAATCAGTTATCAGGTGGTCAGAGACAACGTGTGGCAACTGCTAGAGCCTTGATTGATGATTCTAAACTGATTATCGCAGATGAGCCGACAGGAGCTTTGGACTCTGCCAATTCTGAAAAACTGATGGCGCTTTTGCAGGAAATCAATAAAAGTTTTGGCATTACCATTTTACTGGTTACGCATGACCCTGCCGCAGCCAAGTACTCTTCACGGATGGTGCTACTTAGCGATGGAAAGATTATGGATGATTTGGAACGTAACAGCTTATCTAATGAACAGTATTTGCAAGAGATTTACAGCCGTACCAGATAGGAGGAGGAGAGTATGTATCCAAAATTGATTTTACGAAATGTATTTCGAAATTTACAGACCTATACCATCTATTTTTTCAGTCTGACCTTAATTTATAGCTTGCTCTACGCTTTTAATGCTTTACCAAGCCATCCAGTGATGCAAAGTTTATCAGGAGCAAAGGAAATGTTGACGACGGTGATGAGTCAGTACATGGGCTTGCTTTCCTATCTGATTCTATCGGCGATTGCCTTTCTCGTCGTTTATTCCACAAACTTTGTCCTGGGACGGCGTAAGAAAGAGCTGGGACTTTATGCAACGCTGGGAATGAAGAAGAAGCAGATTATCGGTACCCTGTTCTTTGAAACCATGCTGGTCAATATCTTTTCCTTGATTCTAGGTTTCTTGCTTGGATTGATTTTACTGGTCATTCTAGCTAAGATTGCATCTGAGTTTTTCATGGCTAATTACTTTGGTAGTCTGCTTTTCTTTGATAACAAGTCTGTCATCTTACTAGTTTATTCCTATTTGGTAACCAGTCTTATTGTTGGTGTCATGGACATTCTTACCTTTAGAAAGCAAAATATCATTGCACTCATTCAAGAAAATGGGGTCAAGAAATCTGTCTTGGCAAAAGGCAAGCCAGTTCTTCAAGCACTTCTCTTTATTCTTTCGACAGCTGTTATCGGTTTTGGTGCTCTCTATTTTTCAGACTATCACCATCTATCACTCTTGAAAAGCTGGGGTATCTTGCTGGTATCTGTCTTCGTGATTTTTGTGATTTTATTTTACAATACCTTGAGCCATTTTATCTTGGTCTCCCTTAGAAAACTGCCTCAAACCTACTATAACAAACTAAACAGTTTTAAAATTCGTCAATTTTCAAAACAAGCTGATAGTAATTCGGTCACGTTGGCTGTCTTATCCTTGACCTTGACACTGGCTCTCAGCTTGCTAGTTTTTAGTGGTAGTGCCTATACGACTATGAACCGAGAGCTGAACAAATACTCACCTTATGACATATCTGTCAATCTTTATCGTGGTCAAGAGTTCCAGTTTTCTCAGGAATCTGTCAAAGACAGATTGAAAGCAGATGGATTTGACTTTAACCTCATCAAAGAGGAGTACAGCTATCCTAGCTATTCTAGTGATGTAATCTATAAAGATTTGATTGATACTAGCAATCTCTGGGCGCATGATAAGAAACTTCCTGAATCAAAAGTACCGATTTTAGGAATTTCTGCCTACAATCATCTCCGCAAACTGCAAGGTGAAAGAGAGGTTGACTTGTCAGAAGACCAATTTCTAGTCAATGCCAATTATAAAGGAACTGCTAAGCAGATTCAGGAATTTCTATCAACGACCAAAACCCTCATGATTAACGGTCATTCTCTCAACCTTGCCTCTTCAAAGCAACTTGAAACAGTTTACTTTTTATCTTCAGTAGGTCTAAATGACGCAGGAACCTTGATTGTACCAGATAAGGTAGTAGTTGGATTGACGGAAGACCACACGACCTATGTTGCCAATTTCAAAGAAAACATTGACAAACGGGAAGTAGAAACATTCTTGAGTCAGTGGATTGAAAAATACTACTTCACTCGTGATGGAGCAGAGTTGAATTCGTTCACCTATCAAACGAAAGGAAGTATTTTTGAGGTTTACCTTGGATTTATGGGCGTCATTGTCTTTGTCATGATTTTTGTCAGTGTTATTTTTATCATTATTTCCCTCAGTATCTTGTCCCTTCAAACTTCAACAAGTGCTTTGGATAGTGTAAATGATTATCAAATCTTATACCTTCTTGGGAATAAGAGGAAGCAAAATCGTACTATTCTTTTGCAACAGATTCTAAGTTATTTCTTGGTTCCGCTGGTCATCGCAGGTCCGCTAGCATTTGCCTTGAGTACCGCTCTTTTGGGCTATTTTGAGAATTTCGCTAATACCAGCATTTCTATTGATATCACCTATCTGGGAGTAGCGGTTTTACTCTTTGTCCTTTACTTGCTAGTGACTTACAGAGTAAGTTGGCAAATTATTGAAAATTAAGTCAAATACCAGAGTTGCCTATCCTGCAATTCTGGTATTGTGTTATAATGATATTAAAGTAGTTCAGGAAGTGGATACATATGAAACAGTTTGTCAAATCGCTCTCGAAAAACTCACTTTTATTGTGGTGGTTGACGATTTTTAATCATCTAGCTTTAATGATTTATATTTATTATAGGATTCCTCTAGACTTTTCGACAGATTTTTCCTTGCAGATGGTTTTATTGCTGATTATTGCTTTAATTGTATTTAGCTATATTTGTAATATTGTGACCTTTCGGTATAGTGAGTTGAAACTTTGGTTGCTCCTGATGATGTTTCTCATTAGCTGGCAATCCATATTTAATCAAGGAGTTGCGAGCACCCTGTTGCACTTTTTTGATATTCTTCATCCGCTCAACTCTTTTTTATTGGTGTATAGTTCTCTGTCTATTATCTTTCTGGGAGAGAAAATAGGAGAAGAACTGTTGAGTGTGTCCTTTGTGTTGACACTAATCACCATTAGTTCGTATCTGTTAAGTCCTTCAATTTTTCTATTTCTGTCCTTGTTTGCGTCTTTCTTTTTAAACCTTGTTCCCTTGATTTTACTGATTTTATATCATAAAGAGTTGAAAAGTAAACTCAAGTATCAGAGACGAAATTTGTGGATATTAGCTTTAATATTGCCTCTTTCTTATTTCTTTTTGTATATCAATACGACGGGCTCAGGAGTGATGAACCTAGTCTGGTATCTAGAAATTCTTGGTATCTTAGCTTTTTTACACTTCAAAATGATTGTCAGCTCTCTTCAAAAAAGGGTATCAGAGTTGAAATTGTCCTATATAAAAGCTTTTTCACGCTTGTTTTTACTGGTTATGTTTTTGTTAGTAGGCATTTTCATCATCTTTCGTCTAGATTTAAACACGAGCTTTTTGGTCTTGAATATCATGTTACTATTGTTCGGAATTTGTTCGGAAGAATTGATTCGCCTTTTTCGTTCTGCTGAAATGCTAGATGCTAGGGATTATGTAAAAGTTCTCTTTTTAAAGCGTAATCGTATGGTGAAAAGTCTGCTGGCAAATGAAGACACAGAACAACAGTTCTCCGAATTTCTTCACAATGAAATCCTGCAAAATGTGATGGCAATAAAAAATTTCAATAAATATAGTAGTAATCAAGCTTTTGGTGAACAGATCAATCTGGTGACAGAGGAGTTGGTTCAGCGGATTCGTGAGCGGATGGATTATTATCAGCCAATGGTAGAAACAGACGAGCAGTTAGACATACAGTATCAAGGGCTGATTAATCGGATTGTCAAGCGCTATCACGCAGAAAATGAAGTCGTCACACAGTTTCCTGTCCACTTTAGGCTTTTATCTCCTTATGATAAAATTGCCTATCGTCTGGTTGAGGAGTTGGCGACCAATGCCGTTAAGTACGCTAGTGGTGGAAGGATTTCTTTGAAGATTGATGTGCATGATGACGCTATTTTTATCATTTCTGAAAATAACTGCGTTCAAACAGAAAAATCCTTAGGTTATGGCTTGAAAAATATGTCTAATAAAATTAGTGTTTTAGGTGGTCAAATGCAGATTTTTGAAAATAATAAGAGATTTCGTGTAGAAATTACTCTCCCAATTGATAAGGAGTTGTGTTATGAAAATTTTGTTAATTGATGATCATAAATTATTTAGCCAAAGTATCAAGATGATTTTAGAGTTATCGGAAAACATTAAAAAGGTTCAGTTAGTGGATAATTTTTCGACTATCTCGGAGATTGCTTTTAATGACTACGACATTATTTTGATTGATATCAACCTGACGAGTCTGTATCAAGCTGATGGGCTGACCTTGGCACAAGAGATTATCGACAATGGTTGTTCTAGTAAGGTTGTGATTTTGACAGGTTACAGTAAAAAAATGTATGAACACCGAGCTAAAGTTATGGGGGCTTATGGCTTTCTGGACAAAAGTATGGACCCAGATGAGTTGGAGAAAAAACTGGAAAAGATTTATCTAGGTGGTAAGGTCTTTTCAGATGAAGTGATGGTAGAGGTGCTAACACCACGAGAAATCGAGATACTAGAACTGGTTAGAAATGGCTTGACCATTGATGATGTCTGTGACAAGGTCTATGTGAGTAAACGTACAGTTTCCAATCATTTGGCCAATATCTTTTCAAAATTGGGAGTGACTAACAGGCAGGAGGCGATTCACATCGCTGAGCAGTTGGGCTATTTTCCACCAGATTAAAAAGTTGCAGAAGATGCAGCTTTTTTAATTTCTGTGCTACTTCTTGTGTGAGTCTCTTCTTGAAAAAAACACAAAAATTTGCTAGAATGAGTCTTATGAAAACATTCTATGATGTGCAGCAATTCCTCAAACGATTTGGTATTATTGTTTATATGGGAAAACGCTTATATGATATTGAGCTGATGAAGTTGGAACTCTCACGGATTTACGATGCAGGGTTGATGGACAAATTAGACTATCTGGAAGCGGAAGCGGTTCTTCGCAGAGAGCACAAGGTAGAATTGGATTATATTGAGAAAAATGGAGAAAAGAACTAATGGTTACTTGGATTTTGTGGGCACTTATACTAGCAATGTTGGCGTGGATGGGCTTTAACTATCTTCGTATTCGCCGTGCGGCTAAAATTGTAGACAATGAGGAGTTTGAAGCCTTGATTCGGACAGGTCAATTGATTGATTTGCGCGCCCCAGCAGAATTCCACAGAAAACATATCCTTGGTGCCCGCAATATTCCTTCAAGTCAGTTGAAAACTAGTCTTGCAGCTCTTCGTAAGGATAAACCTGTCCTTCTTTACGAAAACCAACGTGCGCAGCGTGTCACAAATGCAGCCCTTTATTTGAAAAAACAAGGTTTTTCTGAGATTTATATCCTTTCTTATGGACTGGATTCTTGGAAAGGGAAAGTCAAAGTTGAGAAATAAGAAAACGAGCTTGGGATGTTTCCGAGCTCATTTTTTAACCACTTTTTCTGAGAAAGTCACAAATGCTTGCCAACTCTTCTGAGTTAAGGGGGCGGTAGTCTCCCTCTTGAAGCTTCTCATCCAAACTCCAAGGCCCAAAATGAGTACGTTTGAGAGAGGTGACTTTGACACCAACTGACAGGAACATTTTTTTTACCTGATGAAATTTCCCCTCTGAAATGGTAATAGAGGCTTGACTGTGGGAAGGACTTGCAGATAGAATCTCTAGTCTTGCGGGTTTACAGACAGTACCATCTAAAAAGACGATTCCTTTTTGAAAGGCTTGGATATGGTCAGGTGTCAGAAGTCCATTAACCTCAACTCGATAAGTCTTATCGACATGATATTGGGGATGGAGGAGCTGAAAGCCTAAGGGGCCGTTATCGGTCAAGAGGAGGAGTCCTGTCGTATCTCGGTCCAGTCGGCCGACGGCATAGAGCTTGTCAGACTGGATGTCAGGTAACAGCAGGTCCATGACAGTTGGAAGTTCCCTGTCTTTATTGGCTGTAACGACACCAGCAGGCTTATGAAGCATAAGATAGGTGTGCTCATAGCCTTGAATGATTTGGTCCTGAAAAAGGAGTTCCTGTAGTCCTGTATCGATATTTTGGGCTAGGGAGCGGGCTGGGCAACCATCGACGAGAATTTCCCCTTTAAGTAAGGCTTGTTTCATGGCCTTTCGGCTAACTTTTTCTTGGGCTAATAAATTATCTAAACGCATACTGTGCCTATCTTATCATAAGTTGTTTGCTTTGAAAAGGCTTGACGTGAAAAGAAAAGCGGAGTGAAAACATTTACACTTGCTTGAGTTATGTTATTTACCTGAAATTATGGTATAATCGTTCAGTTAGAAAATAAATTTTGAATATTATAGAGGAAATCATGACAAAATTAAGAGAAGATATCCGTAACATTGCGATTATCGCCCACGTTGACCACGGTAAAACAACCCTCGTTGACGAATTATTGAAACAATCAGAAACGCTTGATGCACGTACTGAATTGGCAGAGCGTGCTATGGACTCAAACGATATCGAAAAAGAGCGTGGAATTACCATCCTTGCTAAAAATACAGCCGTTGCCTATAACGGAACTCGTATCAATATCATGGACACACCAGGACACGCGGACTTCGGTGGAGAAGTTGAGCGTATCATGAAAATGGTTGACGGTGTTGTTTTGGTCGTAGATGCCTACGAAGGAACAATGCCACAGACTCGTTTTGTATTGAAAAAAGCCTTGGAACAAGACCTTGTCCCAATCGTGGTTGTTAACAAAATCGACAAACCATCAGCTCGCCCAGCTGAAGTAGTGGATGAAGTCTTGGAACTTTTCATTGAGCTTGGTGCAGATGACGACCAGCTTGATTTCCCAGTGGTTTATGCTTCAGCGATCAACGGAACTTCTTCATTGTCAGATGATCCAGCTGACCAAGAAGCTACTATGGCACCAATCTTTGACACGATTATCGACCATATCCCAGCTCCAGTAGATAACTCAGATGAGCCTTTGCAGTTCCAAGTCTCACTTTTGGACTACAATGACTTCGTTGGACGTATCGGTATCGGCCGTGTCTTCCGTGGTACTGTGAAGGTTGGGGACCAAGTTACCCTTTCTAAACTTGACGGCACAACTAAAAACTTCCGTGTTACAAAACTCTTCGGTTTCTTTGGTTTGGAACGTCGTGAAATCCAAGAAGCCAAAGCAGGTGACTTGATTGCCGTTTCAGGTATGGAAGATATCTTTGTCGGTGAAACCATTACTCCGACAGATGCAGTAGAAGCTCTTCCAATCCTACACATCGATGAGCCAACTCTTCAAATGACATTCTTGGTCAACAACTCACCATTTGCTGGTAAAGAAGGTAAATGGGTGACGTCTCGTAAGGTAGAAGAACGCTTGCAGGCAGAATTGCAAACAGACGTTTCCCTTCGTGTTGACCCAACTGATTCACCAGATAAATGGACTGTTTCAGGACGTGGAGAATTGCACTTGTCAATCCTTATCGAAACAATGCGTCGTGAGGGATATGAACTTCAAGTATCTCGTCCAGAAGTTATCGTAAAAGAAATCGACGGTGTCAAATGCGAACCATTTGAACGTGTTCAAATCGACACTCCAGAAGAATACCAAGGATCTGTTATCCAAAGCCTTTCTGAACGTAAGGGTGAAATGTTGGATATGATTTCAACTGGTAATGGTCAAACTCGTTTGGTCTTCCTTGTTCCAGCGCGTGGATTGATCGGTTACTCAACTGAGTTCTTGTCAATGACTCGTGGTTACGGTATCATGAACCATACCTTCGACCAATACTTGCCATTGATTCCAGGTGAAATTGGTGGACGTCACCGTGGTGCCCTTGTTTCTATCGATGCTGGTAAGGCTACAACTTACTCAATCATGTCTATCGAAGAACGTGGAACAATCTTTGTTAACCCAGGTACTGAGGTTTATGAAGGAATGATCATCGGTGAAAACTCTCGTGAAAACGACTTGACCGTTAACATCACTAAGGCGAAACAAATGACTAACGTTCGTTCAGCTACTAAGGACCAAACAGCTGTTATCAAGACTCCTCGTATCTTGACACTTGAAGAGTCTCTTGAGTTCTTGAACGACGATGAGTACATGGAAGTAACTCCTGAGTCTATCCGTTTGCGTAAACAAATCCTTAACAAGGCAGAGCGTGAGAAAGCTAACAAGAAGAAAAAATCAGCTGAATAAGAGCTAGAAAGAGATAAAGATGGTTTATTTAATCATAGGAATCCTCTTATTACTACTCTATGTATTTGCGACACCAGAAAGCATTAAAGGGACAGTCAATATCGTCGCTATGGTATGTATTTTAGTGGCACTCTTGATTTTATTGGCTCTATCTTTTCTGAAAATTTTTCAATTACCAACAGAAATGTTCCTAGCAATAGCCATGTTAATCCTAGCTTACTTTAGTGTGAGAGACATCACACTCATGCCAGTCAAAAAAAGTAAAAGAAGATAAAAAAGAGAGTTTCGGCTCTCTTTTTTTGGTAGGAATTTTACAATAGTTTGAATTGTTTTTTTACTATAACATCATCTCTTTTGCTTGGATAATATGAATGGGAAAAACTAGAATAAAATTCGTTAATGACATCTATTTTTAAGGAAACTGTAAAATTCTATTACTAATAATATTTTAGCAAAATATGTTGATAGATTATATAGAAAGTGATATACTTAAGTTATAAGAAATCGTTTTCAAAATAAGAAAGGATTAAATTTATACTCAATGAAAATCAAAGAGCAAACTAGGAAGCTAGCCGCAGGTTGCTCAAAGCACTGCTTTGAGGTTGTAGATAAAACTGACGAAGTCAGTTACATATATCTACGGCAAGGCGACGTTGACGCGGTTTGAAGAGATTTTTGAAGAGTATTATTATCTTGTTGTTCAGGGTGTAATGGATTAAACTAGGAAAATAATTCTAAGGATTTGTAAAAAGATAAAATCTTTTTCTATAGGGTTATTCTCTTATACAAGGAGTCTACTATGAAGAAACTATTCATATTACTATCAACTTTTTTTCTCAGCTTCTTCCTTGCTTGGATTATTGTCTTACGTGCGCCACAATATTTATATGCAAGCTATGATTCCGTCTCCTTACTTCGTGTCAAAAAGGATACTCAGGAACCGACGCGTGAGGTATTTGAACAGGAATTGGAGAATTTTGCAAACTCAGAACAGAGTTTAATAGCTAGAAGAATTGTAGAGCCGAGTAAGGATGGGACGACTCACTTTACTTATGCAACTTATGGTCAGGGAACTTTACCAAAAGAATTCCAAGAAGCTAGTCAAGAAAGTCGTGAACGTAGTGATCCACTAAATAGTTATCTCCTTTTATCAGGCTCCTTGACGAAAGAAAAGCTTGCCGATAAATTAGGAGATTTGGGTTATAAAGCAATTCCTGACCGAAAGACACCGCCCTATTCTCTTGCTTTTAGAATGTTACTAATTCCCCTTATTTTAATTAGTTTAGCAATATTTGGCTTATCTTTTTTTGCTTTAGTGATTATCACTCGGATTAAGGAAATGAGAGCAGCAGGTATAAAACTCTTTTCTGGTCAGACTCTCTTATCCATCATGGGGCATTCTTTATCTACTGATATCAAGTGGCTCCTTCTATCAGCCCTCCTTTCCTTCCTAGGTGGGGGAGTCGTTCTTTTTAGTCAAGGTTTGTTTTATCCTATCTTGTTAGCCACCTATGGTTTTGGGATTAGTTTCTATCTGTTGTTTTTATTGGGGATTTCAATTTTACTAATGCTCCTTTATCTAATGAGTTTGAGTTATAAAGCATTAGTTCCCGTTATTAAGGGAAGATTACCCCTTAAACGCTTGATGGCTTTAACCCTATTGTGTCAGTTAGTAGCTGTTTTTACAGTAGGCTACGCTGTTAAGACAGGTTTGACGTCTTACCAACGATTGAAAGAACTTGAAATTTCAAAACAAGCATGGCAGGACAGAGCAGACTATTACCAGATTTTCTTTGGCTTAGGTGATAGAGTAAAAGATACAGAAAATCAGAATAAGTGGTATGCCTTTGCCAAGGAAGCAATCGAAGAAGAACAGGCTCTATTTGTAAAAGATAATCTCATTCATTTTGCAAATCCTCAAGGAAAAAATGAAAAAGGAGAGACACTGGATACCTATAGTCCAGATGCTAATGTTCTCTATGTCAGTCCAAGTTATTTGGACAAGGAAAATGTGACTGTAAATGATGAGACTAGACAGAAACTAGCCCATCTTCAAAAAGGGGAATTTGGACTCTTATTACCAGAATCTCTTCGTTCACAGGAAGCAGAACTTAAGAAAGCTTTTGAAGAGAGTTTGAGTTATTATGGAAAATCTGGTGAGGAGGCAAGTGCTCCTTTAGAGTATGAAATGAGAGCGATTGTTAGCTATCTTCCAACTGGAGAAAAGCGATTTATTTATAATAACGGTGAAAGCCCAGTATCCATCCAGTACTTAACTGATCCGATTTTAGTTGTATTTACTCCAACATCTACAGGTGATAGTATTATTTCCAAATCTATTTGGTCTATCAATGCTGGAAAACAACTCTTTATCAAAGGATATGAGAGTGGGCTAGAACTCTTAAAGAAAGCTGGAATTTATGAGCAAGTATCCTATCTTAAAGAAGGAAGAAGTGTTTATCTAACTCGTTATAATGAAGTTCAAACTGAAACAGCAACTTTAATCTTAGGAGCTATTGTTGGGATAGCCAGTTCCTTATTACTCTTTTATTCTGTCAATCTTCTATATTTCGAGCAATTCCGCCGAGATATCTTGATTAAACGAATTTCAGGTTTACGATTTTTTGAAACACATGCTCAGTATATGGTTAGCCAATTTGCCAGTTTTGTATTTGGTGCTAGTTTCTTTATTTTAAGCAGTCGAGACTTGGTGATTGGCTTGCTCACTTTATTCGTCTTTCTAGCTAGTGCAGTTTTGACGCTTTACCGTCAAGCACAGAAAGAATCTCGTGTTTCTATGACAATTATGAAAGGAAAATAGGATGATTGAACTAAAGAATATATCTAAAAAATTTGGAAGCCGTCAGCTATTTTCAGATACAAATCTTCATTTTGAAGGTGGGAAAATTTATGCCTTAATCGGTACAAGTGGCTGTGGTAAGACAACACTCTTGAATATGATTGGACGATTAGAGCCATATGACAAAGGGCAAATTATCTATGATGGCACCTCTCTTAAAGACATTAAGCCCTCTGTTTTCTTTAGAGATTACTTAGGATACCTATTTCAAGATTTTGGCTTAATTGAAAGCCAAACCGTCAAAGAGAATCTCAATCTGGGTTTAGTTGGTAAAAAGTTGAAAGAAAAAGAGAAAATCTCTTTGATGAAACAAGCTCTAAACCGTGTCAACCTCTCTTATTTAGATTTAAAGCAACCTATCTTTGAATTATCAGGAGGAGAAGCACAACGTGTTGCACTAGCGAAGATAATTTTAAAGGATCCGCCTTTGATCCTCGCAGATGAACCAACCGCTTCGCTAGACCCCAAAAACTCTGAGGAATTACTCTCTATCCTAGAATCTTTAAAAAATCCGAATCGAACTATTATTATTGCGACCCACAATCCTCTGATTTGGGAGCAAGTGGACCAAGTCATTCGAGTTACCGATTTATCACATAGATGATATGGTAAGATTCATACTCAATGAAAATCAAAAAGCAAACTAGGAAGCTAGCCGCAGGCTGCTCAAAGCACTGCTTTGAGGTTGTAGATGAAACTGACGAAGTCAGTAACCATATATACGGCAAGGCGAAGCTGACGTGGTTTGAAGAGATTTTCGAAGAGTATCAGTTAGAAGAAAGAGCCACAAACACACTTTGTGGCTTTTTTATTTCCATAAAAATGGTAAAATAGTAGGAGTAGAAATGGAGTTTGAGACATGAAAGTAATAGATCAATTTAAAAATAAGAAAGTCCTTGTTTTAGGTTTGGCCAAGTCTGGTGAATCTGCAGCTCGTTTGTTGGACAAGCTAGGTGCCATTGTGACAGTAAATGACGGAAAACCTTTCGAGGACAATCCAGCTGCCCAAAGTTTGCTGGAAGAAGGAATCAAGGTTATCACAGGTGGCCATCCTTTGGAACTCTTGGATGAAGAGTTCGCCCTCATGGTAAAAAATCCAGGTATCCCATACAGCAATCCCATGATTGAAAAGGCTTTGGCCAAGGGAATTCCAGTCTTGACTGAGGTGGAATTGGCTTATTTGATTTCAGAAGCGCCAATTATCGGTATCACAGGTTCAAATGGAAAAACAACCACAACGACTATGATTGGGGACGTTTTGACTGCTGCTGGGCAACATGGTCTTTTATCAGGAAATATCGGCTATCCTGCCAGTCAAGTGGCTCAAACTGCGTCAGATAAGGACACACTTGTTATGGAACTCTCTTCTTTCCAACTCATGGGTGTTCAAGAATTCCATCCTGAGATTGCGGTTATTACTAACCTCATGCCAACTCATATCGACTACCATGGCTCGTTTGAGGAATATGTAGCAGCCAAGTGGAATATCCAGAACAAGATGACAGCGGCTGATTTCCTTGTCTTGAACTTTAACCAAGACTTGGCAAAAGAATTGGCAAGAAAAACACAAGCTACAGTTGTACCATTTTCAACACAGGAAAAGGTTGATGGGGCTTATTTGGAAGATGGTCAGCTCTACTTCCGTGGGGAAGTGGTCATGGCAGCGAATGAAATCGGAGTTCCAGGTAGCCACAATGTGGAAAATGCCCTTGCGACGATTGCTGTAGCCAAGCTTCGTGGTGTGGACAATCAAACCATCAAAGAAACTCTTTCAGCCTTTGGTGGTGTCAAACACCGTCTCCAATTTGTGGATGAAATCAAGGGTGTCAAATTTTATAATGATAGCAAGTCAACCAATATCTTAGCTACCCAAAAAGCCTTGTCAGGATTTGACAACAGCAAGGTCATTTTGATTGCAGGTGGTTTGGACCGTGGTAATGAGTTTGACGAATTGGTTCCAGATATTACTGGACTCAAGAAGATGGTCATCCTCGGTCAGTCTGCAGAACGTGTCAAACGGGCAGCGGATAAGGCTGGTGTAGCTTATGTGGATGCGACTGATATTGCTGATGCGACCCGCAAGGCCTACGAGCTTGCGACTCAAGGAGATGTAGTTCTTCTCAGTCCTGCCAATGCCAGCTGGGATATGTATGCTAACTTTGAAGTACGTGGCGACCTCTTTATCGACACAGTAGCGGAGTTAAAGGAATAATATGAAAAAAATTGTCTTTACAGGTGGGGGGACGGTTGGACACGTTACCCTCAATCTTTTGTTAATGCCCAAGTTTATCGAAGATGGTTGGGAAGTCCACTATATCGGGGACAAGCGTGGTATTGAACACCAAGAAATCCTCAAGTCAGGCTTGGATGTCACTTTCCACTCCGTTGCGACTGGGAAATTGCGTCGTTATTTCTCTTGGCAAAATATGCTGGACGTCTTTAAAGTTGGCTGGGGAATCGTCCAATCGCTCTTTATCATGTTGCGACTTCGTCCACAAGCACTTTTTTCAAAGGGGGGCTTTGTCTCTGTGCCGCCTGTTATCGCAGCGCGTGTGTCAGGAGTGCCTGTCTTTATTCACGAATCTGACCTGTCTATGGGCTTGGCCAATAAAATCGCCTATAAATTTGCGACGAAGATGTATTCAACCTTTGAACAAGATTCGAGTTTGTCTAAGGTCGAGCATGTGGGAGCAGTGACCAAGGTTTCGGACAAAAACACTCCAGAACCAGATGAATTGGTGGATATCCAAACCCACTTTAATCCTAAATTGCCAACTGTATTGTTTGTCGGTGGTTCTGCAGGAGCTCGTGTCTTTAACCAATTGGTGACAGACCATAAGAAAGAACTGACAGAGTGCTACAATATTATCAATCTAACTGGAGACTCTAGCCTGAATGAATTGAGCCGAAATCTTTTTCGTGTTGACTATGTGACCAATCTCTATCAACCTTTGATGGAATTGGCTGATATTGTTGTGACACGAGGTGGTGCCAATACGATTTTTGAGCTCTTGGCCATGGCAAAATTGCATGTTATTGTGCCGCTTGGTCGTGAAGCTAGTCGTGGAGACCAGATTGAGAACGCAGCTTACTTTGTTAAGAAAGGCTATGCAGAAGAGCTTCAAGAAAGTGATTTGACCTTGGATAGTTTGGAAGAGAAGCTGTCTCACTTACTAAGCCACAAGGAAGACTACCAAGCTAAGATGAAGGCTTCTAAGGAATTGAAATCTCTAGCAGATTTTTATCAATTATTGAAAAAAGATTTATCATAAGGAAAGTAAATGTCAAAAGATAAGAAAAATGAGGGCAAAGAAATCCTCGAAGAATTGAAAGAGTTATCAGAATGGCAGAAACGAAACCAAGAATATCTAAAAAAGAAAGCTGAAGAAGAGGCAACCCTAGCTGAGGAGAAGGAAAAGGAAAGACAAGCTCGAATGGGAGAAGAATCTGAGAAGTCAGAGGATCAGGAGAGTGAAACAGACCAGGAAGATGAAGAATCAGCTAAGGAAGAGTCTGAAGAAAAAGTAGAAGCCCCAGAGGGTGACAAAGAGGAAGAAGAGAAAGAAGAATCAACGTCTAAAGAGAAGGAGAACCAGGATAAAAAGCTTGCTAAAAAGGCTACAAAAGAAAAACCAGCCAAAGCAAAGATTCCTGGCCTCCATATCTTGCGGGCTTTAACGATTTTATTTCCAAGTCTGCTTTTATTGATTATCTCTGCTTACTTACTCAGTCCTTATGCGACCATGAAGGATATCCGTGTTGAGGGAACGGTGCAAACTACGGCTGATGATATTCGACAGGCTTCAGGCATTCAGGATTCGGATTATACGATTAACCTTCTGCTAGACAAGGCAAAATATGAAGAGCAAATTAAGTCTAACTATTGGGTGGAATCAGCTCAGCTTGTTTATCAATTTCCAACCGAGTTTACTATCAAGGTTAAAGAATACGATATTGTTGCTTACTATGTTTCTGGTGAAAATCATTATCCAATCCTTTCAAGCGGTCAGCTTGAGACCAGTTCTGTGAGCTTGGTCAGTTTACCAGAAACTTATATATCAGTTCTCTTTAATGATAGTGAACAAATCAAGGCTTTTGTCTCAGAACTTTCTCAAATTAGCCCAGAACTCAAGTCTGCGATCCAGAAGGTGGAATTAGCCCCAAGCAAGGTAACTTCAGATTTAATTCGATTGACCATGAATGATTCGGACGAAGTCTTGGTTCCCCTTTCTGAAATGAGCAAGAAACTGCCTTATTACAGTAAGATTAAGCCACAATTGTCAGAACCGAGTGTGATTGACATGGAAGCTGGAATTTACAGTTACACAGTGGCGGATAAATTGATTATGGAAGCTGAGGAAAAAGCCAAACAAGAGGCTAAGGAAGCCGAGAAAAAGCAGGAAGAAGAACGTAAACGTTTAGAAGAAGAACAGAAAAAACAAGAGGAAGAGAGCAATCGAAACCAAACGACCCAGCGCTCATCGCGTCGCTAGTCTTACCTTTTCTCCTATAGCTCTTTAGTGACCATATTTTTACTTGACAAGTGCTGGTAGAAATAATAGAATAGTAAAAAACCTTTAAAGCAGTCCAGAGAGGCAGCTAAGGTTAAACGGTGAAAGGGTGGAGACTACCCATTTTTCGTGGAACCTTGCTGTTGGCAGGTTCCTTTTTTCGTGGCTTCTTGTGGCCAGACTCTCTCACTAGCAAAGGTAAAAGGAGAAACCTATGCGAGAACATCGTCCAGTTATTGCTCTTGATTTTCCTAGTTTTGAGGTGGTCAAGGAATTCTTAGCTCTTTTTCCAGCAGAAGAAAGCCTTTATCTTAAGGTAGGGATGGAGCTTTATTACGCAACGGGGCCTGAGATTGTGTCTTACTTGAAAGGCCTGGGGCACAGTGTCTTTTTGGATCTCAAGCTGCATGACATTCCTAATACAGTCAAGTCAGCCATGAAGGTCTTGTCTCAGCTTGGTGTGGATATGACTAATGTTCATGCGGCTGGTGGTGTAGAGATGATGAAGGCGGCGCGTGAAGGTCTTGGAAACCAAGCCAAATTGATCGCTGTAACGCAGCTGACATCAACATCAGAAGCTCAGATGCAGGATTTTCAAAATATCCAAACCAGCCTGCAAGAGTCTGTGATTCATTATGCCAAGAAGACGGCTGAAGCGGGATTAGATGGTGTCGTTTGCTCGGCTCAGGAAGTTCAACTCATCAAGCAGGCCACCAATCCAGATTTTATCTGTCTGACACCAGGTATTCGTCCGGCCGGAGCTGCAGTTGGAGACCAAAAACGTGTGATGACACCAGCAGATGCCTATCAAATCGGTAGTGACTATATCGTAGTGGGACGCCCCATTACGCAAGCTGAGAATCCTGTTGCAGCCTATCATGCCATCAAGGATGAATGGACACAGGACTGGAATTAAAGAAATAGATTAGAAAAATAAAAGGAGAATACTATGACACTTGCTAAAGATATCGCTAGCCACCTCTTGAAAATTCAAGCCGTTTACCTCAAACCAGAGGAGCCTTTCACTTGGGCATCTGGTATCAAGTCACCGATTTACACTGATAATCGTGTGACACTAGCCTATCCAGAAACTCGTACCCTAATTGAAAATGGCTTTGTGGAAGCTATCAAAGAAGCCTTTCCAGAGGTAGAAGTCATTGCAGGAACTGCAACAGCAGGGATTCCACACGGAGCTATTATTGCTGATAAGATGGACTTGCCTTTTGCCTACATCCGTAGCAAACCAAAAGACCACGGAGCAGGCAACCAAATCGAAGGTCGTGTAGCTCAAGGTCAAAAAATGGTAGTGGTTGAAGACCTGATTTCAACAGGTGGTTCTGTTCTTGAGGCCGTAGCAGCAGCTAAACGCGAAGGTGCAGATGTACTTGGTGTTGTAGCGATTTTCAGTTACCAATTGCCAAAAGCAGATAAGAACTTCTCAGATGCAGGTGTCAAACTTGTGACGCTTTCTAACTACAGTGAACTCATTCACCTAGCCCAAGAAGAAGGCTATATCACACCAGAAGGACTCGACCTTCTAAAACGCTTTAAAGAAGACCAAGAAAATTGGCAAAATTCTTAAAACATAGAAAATCAGGTAGTCGCTAGGATTACCTGATTTTGTTTTTAATACTAAAGTTGAGCGATAACTTCCTCAGTTGTCAAAACTTGGTTGGCAATGTAGCCGTAGTTTGTTAGTGCAGCTTGGTAGGCTTCTTCACCTGGAGCACCGACAGCATCGTTAACAACAATGACATTGTAGCCTAATTCTATGAGTTCACGCATGTGTGAATCCACGCAGAGATTAGCATTCATACCAGCCAAGATGACGGTGTCGATACCATTTTTGCGGAGTTGAAGGTTAAGATCGTTGCTTTCTGGGCCAAAAATTTTATGTCCGTTGACAACAATAGTATCTTCATCCAAAAATGGTTTAATCTCTTCAATCATATCTGCTCCAGAGCCTTCTGGAATTGCTGAATACTGGCTATCACGCCAAAACATTTCGTTTTCAATCATCATCGTTTCACCAGCAGCTTTAAATTGCCACTTGTGATCGTGTGGATAGAAGTAGTGCGGTGAGATAAAACGCTTGTAGCCACGCTCTTTAGCAAGAGCGAAAAGCTTTGTCAGATTTTCAATAGTATTAACTTTTTCAAGAACGTCTTTAGTTGCTCCGAATCCTTTACCAGTATGTTTTAGGAATTCAACTTGTGGGTCTGTGATAACAAATGCGACATTTTTCTGATTGAACATGAGGTTCCTCCTAATATGATTTGATTAACAGCCAATAGGAATTTAGACTGTTAGTTTGATGATTTTCCAAATGGTAGTTTTAGTTATATACTGACCATTCGGTACAATTATAATAACATCTAAAATTGAATTTGTAAATTAATTTGCTCAGAACAAAAAATTTTAATGATAAAACAGTGGCAAAAGGAGGTGGTTTCAATTGTTTGGTCTCAGACTCTGAATCTGCTATAATAGGAAAAAAGAGAGGTGAGTAGATGAGCGTTAAAGAGCGTATTTTACAAAGTGCTGAGGAATTGATTTATCAGAAGGGTTATGTGGCCACCTCCATCAGTGACATCATGGAGGCAGCTGATGTTGGCAAGGGACAGCTTTATTATTATTTCAAATCTAAGAAGGAAATTGGTTTGACGGTCATTCAAGATATTTTAGCAAATTGGCGAAAAGAGCTTTTTGAAGATATTTTTGAAGCAGATAAGTCTGACAGTGACAAGTTTTCGGATATGATTGACTGGGTTTGTCAATTTCATGAAAGTCAGACGGTCTTTTATGGTTGCCCAATTGGTAATCTGATTGTGGAATTGTCCACAGAAGATGAGAACTTCCGCTGTCCTCTCAATGATTTTATGACCCAATGGACAGAGAAGTTAGCCAGCCTCTTGCAAGACCTGCATGCTGACTGGTCAGAAGAGCGGGCGCAGTTGCAGGCCCGTCAAGTCATCTCCAGTATTCAAGGCAGCATTGTCATTCTCAAAGTCAGCCAAGACATCCAAGTTTTAGAAAATAATATGACGGATTTGAAAAAGAATTATTGTTAATTTTTAGCCGAAGAATTAAAAGTATGTTAATTTATGGATTGTGGTTAAGAGGTAAGAATGACAACAGATATTAAAACTGAAATTGGTCATAGAGTAAGACAGGAACGTGAACGTCACAAATTGACGAGAGAAGAGGTCTGTGGACAGAAGCTGACTTAATAATCAAACAGCTGATGCGTACTGAGCTTGGGCAATCCTTGCCAACAATTACTAAGTTACAATATTTATCTAAGCGATTAGAAGTTCCGATAGATACTTTTCTTGAAAATAAAGAACTAGCTCTTCCTGAGGAAGAGTTGCTGAGTCTAGACTTGATTGAAAGAATATTAGACTTGATAAGAACAGGGACAGGTAGTTTCGCTGAAGATATTTTTGATGATTATTTTAAGCAAGTAACACTAAAGCAAGTTTACACATTCAATGATTTACTATTAATTGATTATTTTGCTATGCAATGTCAAGACTTGATTTATAGAAGAGAGCATTAGATGATTTTCGGATTAAGTTGTTGAAACAGCAATTAGTTAGTGATGAAATGTATAATGTAGAGCTACTATCAGTTCTTTGTGCCATAGCGGTTGTTTATGTTGTTCATAATGACTATAAACATATGATATCTCTAGTAAAAAAGATGAATGAAATTTTATCAGTAACAACGTTGCAAGTCTATAAACCTGGAATTTCAGTATTTGAAGCTAAGTGCTATCTTTATTTTGAAAATGATAAAAATAAAGCAAAGGAACTTTATCACTCAGCAACTATACTAGCTGAACAATTTGATGATAAAGTATTAGAAAATGAAAAGATTATTTGAATTTCCATAACTTAAGAAAGTTCATCATTTTTAATTATCGCTGTAAAATGATTGAAAGTATGAAATTTCCAAACAAAATATTTGAAAAATTTTGAAAAAAGAGTTATTATAGTTGTATAGTAAAAAGCAAACGCTTACTTAATCAAGGAGGGCATTTTATGTCATACAAAACAAGCAATGCAGAAGGGCATGTAGATTTCATCAATACCTATGATTTGGAGCCAATGGCGCAACAAGTGATCCCTAAAGCAGCCTTTGGTTATATCGCCAGTGGAGCAGAGGATACTTTTACTTTACGGGAGAACATCCGTGCTTTTAACCACAAGCTCATCGTTCCTCATACACTTTGCAATGTAGAAAATCCAAGTACAGAGATTGAATTTGCAGGTGAAAAACTATCTTCTCCAATCATTATGGCACCTGTTGCGGCTCATAAATTAGCAAATGAACAGGGGGAAGTGGCGACTGCGCGTGGTGTGCATGAGTTTGGTTCTCTTTATACAACTAGCTCATACTCTACTGTTGACCTTCCAGAGATTTCTGAAGCCCTCCAAGGGACACCTCATTGGTTCCAATTTTACTTTAGTAAAGATGATGGCATTAACCGCCACATCATGGACCGTGTGAAGGCTGAAGGTTATAAGGCGATTGTCTTGACGGCAGATGCTACTGTAGGGGGTAATCGTGAGGTTGATAAGCGTAATGGGTTTGTCTTCCCAGTTGGCATGCCGATTGTTGAAGAATACCTGCCAGAAGGTGCTGGTAAATCAATGGACTTTGTTTACAAATCAGCTAAACAGCGCTTGTCTCCACGCGATGTAGAATTTATCGCTGAATACTCTGGTCTTCCTGTCTATGTCAAGGGACCACAATGCCGTGAGGACGTTGAACGTTCGCTTGCTGCAGGAGCTTCTGGTATCTGGGTAACCAACCACGGTGGTCGTCAAATCGACGGTGGACCAGCTGCCTTTGACTCGCTTCAAGAAGTGGCAGAAGCAGTTGATAAACGTGTGCCAATTGTCTTTGACTCTGGTGTTCGTCGTGGTCAACATGTCTTTAAAGCCTTGGCTTCAGGAGCAGACTTGGTAGCTATTGGTCGCCCGGTTATCTATGGCTTGGCTCTAGGCGGTAGTGTTGGTGTGCGTCAAGTCTTTGAACACTTGAATGCGGAATTGAAGACAGTTATGCAATTGTCTGGAACTCAGACCATTGAAGATGTTAAACACTTCAAACTCCGTCACAACCCATACAACCCAACTTTCCCAGTTGACCCACGTGACTTAAAATTGTATTGATAAAACAGATTACCTCCACTGAATGTGGAGGTTTTTCTTCGTGTATTGGAAGAATAAATCGCTATCAAAAACTATATAAAGATATTTTTCGGTCAAATATCTTGCTAGGGCTTTCATTTTTTGCTATACTAGTGCAGTAATTAAATAATAAAGACATTTGGGGTGCTTTAAGCTGAGATGATACCCATTGAACCTGATACAGTTAAGACTGGCGAAGGGAAATGTGAAATGGTTTTTTTCAAATACAGAAATGAACCGTCTAATCTTGTAAGCTAAACTCCAATTCTCGTTTGTAATTGGAGTTTTTTTGTTTATATAAGCTGGATGAAGGTGATACAAAGCATTTAGGTAGCTCTCACCTTATATGCCCCACTTTTCTTTAAAAAGGTCAAGTAAAACTAGGATTTTCTTGATGTTTTGTTGATTACGAACGAGTAAAGAGAGGAAAAATAAATATGGAAACACAGGTTTATGCATTTCAGCCAGGTTTGACTGTTGGAGAATTATTAAAAAATAGTCAGAAGGATTGGCAGGCTGCAATCAATCATCGTTTTGTCAAGGAACTTTTTGCGGGGACAATTGAGAATAAGGTCTTAAAAGACTACCTAATTCAAGATTATCACTTCTTTGATGCCTTCCTATCCATGTTGGGTGCCTGCGTAGCTCACGCAGACCAGCTTGAATCCAAACTTCGTTTTGCCAAGCAACTAGGCTTTCTTGAAGCAGATGAAGATGGTTATTTCCAAAAGGCTTTCAAAGAGTTAAAAGTATCTGAGAATGATTATCTGGAAGTGACTTTGCACCCTGTAACAAAAGCCTTTCAGGATCTGATGTATTCGGCAGTGACTTCATCAGACTATGCTCATCTTTTGGTCATGCTGGTCATTGCAGAAGGTCTCTATTTAGACTGGGGTTCTAAAGATTTGGCTCTACCTGAAGCCTATATTCATTCGGAATGGATCAATCTCCACAGAGGTCCTTTCTTTGCAGAGTGGGTTCAATTTCTGGTTGACGAACTCAATCGTGTCGGAAAAGGTCGAGAAGATTTGACAGAACTTCAGCAACGCTGGAATCAAGCAGTTGCTTTAGAATTAGCCTTTTTTGATATTGGTTATGATGCCTAGAGAAAGTTCAGGATACTGACAAATTTGACGAGGTAAATCATTCAATGTAACTGAAAAAAATTCTCAACTAAAGATAGAGATAAATCGAAATCAATAGATCGTATAAAGTGAAAAGAAAGGATTTCAATATGACAAGTTTAAAATTATTAAAAGAAAAAGCACCTTTGGTCATTTGCATCACCAATGATGTAGTAAAAAATTTCACAGCAAATGGATTAGTAGCACTGGGTGCCTCACCAGCTATGAGCGAGTACCCAGCAGACTTAGAAGATCTATTAAAATATGCTGGAGGATTATTGATTAACATTGGGACTTTAACGGATGATAATTGGAAATTATACCAAGCTGCTCTGAAAATTGCAGAGAAATATAATGTCCCAGCAGTTTTAGATCCTGTAGCCTGTGGAGCAGGAGAATATAGAAAAAAAGTAGCAGATGATTTAATCAACAATTACAAACTAGCTGCGATTAGGGGGAATGCTGGAGAGATTGCTTCTTTAGTAGGTATAAATGTGGCATCTAAAGGAGTAGATAGTGCTGGTGTGGATAATATTGATGAGATTGCTCTAGCAGCCAACGCTAAGTTTCATATTCCAATAGTAGTGACTGGAGAAGTTGATGCGATTGCTGTTAATGGAGAAGTGGTAACGATTCATAATGGTAGTGCCATGATGCCAAAAGTCATTGGGACAGGATGTTTATTAGGGGCAGTGGTAGCAAGCTTTATCGGACTAGAAAAAGGTCAAGAATTGAAATCATTAGAAACAGCAATGTTGGTTTACAATATCGCTGGAGAAATGGCAGAAAAACGTCCAAATGGACATCTTCCTGGAACATTTAAAGTTGAATTTATGAATGCCTTATACGAGATTTCAGATGAAGATGTAAAGGAATTCAAAAGAGTGAAGTAAAATGTTTCATAAAGAATTACTAAAACTATATTTTATTTGTGGAACGACTACTTGCCAAGGAAAAGATCTATATAGAGTCGTTGAGGAAGCCTTAAAAGGTGGTATAACCTTATTTCAATTTCGTGAAAAAGGGGAGGGAGCCTTAGAAGGTAAAGAAAAAGTCGAATTAGCAATTAAACTACAGGATCTTTGTAAAAAATACAATGTTCCATTTATCGTTAATGATGATATTGAGTTAGCATTGGAAATAGATGCTGATGGCGTACATGTAGGACAAGATGACCTTGGAGTTGATGAAATTAGAAAATTGATGCCAGATAAAATAATTGGTCTTTCTATAAAAAATGAGGAAGAATTTCAACAATCAAAAGTTGAATATGTAGATTATGTCGGTGTTGGTCCTGTATTTGATACCCAGTCAAAGGATGATGCTGGTGGTGCTATAGGTTATGAAGGTCTTAAATTGATAAGAAAACTATTGCCACAAATGCCCTTAGTTGCAATTGGTGGGATACAGACGCAACATATTAAAGACATTATACAGACCAATATAGATGGTGTTTCAATCATTTCAGCAATATCGTATGCAAAAAATATAGAAAAAACTGTTCGAGAAATGAGTGAACAATAGGTATCAATCTATCCTTGGATTCTGAGTAGGATTTTCCTTTTTTAAAAAGCTATGTTCAGATTCAGCTTGAATGGCTAATTCATCAAACAGGTCATTTGTTTTTTGCAAAAGAAAGATCTGCTGTATTTATGAGTGCAAGGCTGTATTTCCAGTTCAATTTCTTGAACTAGTATAAAATGTGTGTTATAATAATCACATAATTAAATAATAAAGACATTTGGGGTGCTTTAGGCTGAGATGATACCCATTGAACCTGATACAGTTAATACTGGCGAAGGGAAATGTGAAATGTTTTTTTCGTATGTCGAAAAGAACGGTCTAATCTTGTAAGCTGAACTCTAATTCGTATCTGTAATTAGAGTTTTTTCTTTTACGAAACTGGATGAAGGTGATATAAATCCTTTTGGTAGCTCACCTTGAGTGCCCCAATTTTCTTTAAAAAAAGGAGTTTTTTATGTTGAAAAAATGGCAGTTAAAAGATGTTATTTTGCTTGCTTTCTTGTCTATCTTTTTTGGTGGCGTTTTCGTTGGTTCAGGATATGTGTATAATATTCTCAGCCTACTCTTAACACCTCTTGGTTTACAGGCTTTTGCCAATGAAATCCTCTTTGGACTCTGGTGTATGGCTGCGCCCATTGCTGCCATCTTTGTTCCGAGAGTCGGAAGTGCAACGATTGGAGAAGTGCTAGCTGCGCTTGCTGAAGTCCTTTATGGTAGCCAATTCGGTCTAGGTGCCCTTTTGTCTGGCTTGGTTCAAGGTTTGGGAAGTGAACTTGGTTTTATCGTAACCAAGAATCGCTATGAAAGTTGGCTCTCTCTAACTGCTAGTAGTATTGGGATTACGCTTGTTAGCTTTGTCTATGAATACATTAAGTTAGGTTACTACGCCTTCTCTCTTCCTTTTGTCCTTTCCTTGCTTGTGGTGCGTTTTATTTCTGTTTATTTCTTCTGTACCATTTTGGTTCGTGCCATTGTCAAACTCTATCATCAGTTTGCAACTGGAGGAAAGGCATAGATGGGGCTGGAATTACGGGAGATTCAGGCCCCAATTTTTTCGGAACCGCTTGATTTTACTTTTCATGAGCAAGCTTTTACCTTGTTAGTTGGGAGTAGTGGGTCTGGAAAATCGAGCCTCTTTCAAGTTATTGCCCAAGTTAGTTCTCTTCCCTATAGCGGTCAAGTCCTGATAGATGAGAGCGAGGTCAGTCAGCTTTCTATCATCGAACGTGTCCAAACGGTTGGTATTCTCTTTCAAAATCCCAATCATCAATTTACCATGGAGAACTTGTTTGAGGAGCTGATTTTTACCTTGGAGAATATCGGCTATCCCGTTCAGGAAATTGATTCTAAAATAGCAGAGGTTGTCCAGCAATGTCGTTGCAAGGACATCTTGCACCGTCCCATCCATCACTTATCAGGTGGAGAAAAGCAAAAGGCTGCTTTGGCTGTTCTCTTTGCTATGAATCCTAGGGTCTATCTATTAGATGAGCCCTTTGCTTCCATTGATCGCAAGAGTAGGATAGAGATATTGGAGATTCTAAAAGAGTTGGTCTCTAATGGGAAGACAGTTATTTTGTGCGACCATGATTTATCTGATTATGAAGCCTATATCGACCATATGGTGGGGCTAAGAGTTGGACAACTAAGGGAAGTGTTTCAAATCCCTGCCTCTGAAATGACACAGGCTGTTTCAAAGGAGGTTGCTTCTAGCCCAGAACTATTCCATATGGATCGAACGACTTGTGAGCTTGGTAACCGCCCCCTCTTTTCGATTGCTGATTTCACATTTTACCAAGGAATTTCCTGTATTTTGGGTGATAATGGTGTCGGGAAATCAACCCTCTTTCGGTCTATTCTTCAATTTCAAAAGTATAAGGGGCACATTACCTGGAAGGGGACAGTCCTGAAAAAGAAAAAGAGTTTGTACCGTGACCTGACGGGTGTTGTTCAGGAAGCTGAGAAACAGTTTATCAGAGTCAGTCTGCGCGAAGAGCTTCAATTAGATGGACCTGATTCTGAAAGAAATCAGCGTATTCTCCAAGCTTTACGATATTTTAATCTGGAGCAGGCGCTTGATAAGAGTCCTTATCAATTAAGTGGTGGTCAGCAAAAGATTCTTCAACTCTTGACCATCTTGACCAGCAAGGCTTCTGTGATTTTACTAGATGAACCTTTTGCTGGTTTGGATGATAGAGCCTGCCATTATTTTTGCAAGTGGATTGTGGAGGAGAGAAATCAAGGAAGAAGTTTTCTGATCATTAGCCATCGTTTAGATCCCTTGATCTCTGTGGTTGATTATTGGATTGAGATGACTAGTCAGGGTCTCAGTCATGTGAAAGAAGTGACCATTACCAAACCACTCACATCTCAGAGTAGCAATACCCAAGGGGAGGTGAGATAGTATGGTCAAAGTAGCAACCCAGACACCGATTATCAGTCTCTTCTTGCTGATTTTATCGCTGGAAACATCTTTCATTCCTTCGATTGCTCTGAATCTTTCGGTAGTCGCATTCTGTATTCTCTTTATGCTCTATTACCGTCGATTTAAAGTGTTGGCTTGGATGATTCTGCTTGCCATTTTGCCATCCTTTGCCAACTACTGGGCAGTTCAGTTACATGGAGATGCTTCGCAGGCAGTCATACTTGGAACGAGGGCCTTTGTTACCGTTTGTATTGGTCTTGTCTTTGTTTCCTCTATTTCCCTAAAAGAGCTTCTTTTATACTTGGCTCAAAAGGGGCTATCACGGTCTTGGGCTTATGCCTTGATTGTGGTATTCAATTCCTTTCCTCTTATCCAGCAAGAAATCAAGTCTCTCAAGGAAGCTTGCCTATTACGTGGTCAAGAACTGCATTTTTGGTCTCCCTTGATTTACAGTAAGGTTCTGATGACAGTCTTTAGGTGGCGCCATCTTTACCTGAGAGCTCTGTCTGCTCATGGATATGACGAACATGCACAGGTGGAGAATAGCTATCGGACTTTTTATATTCCTCAAAGGACAATATTCATCTACCTGCTTTTCTTTTTATTACTTCAAATCAGTCTATTTTTATAAAGGAGTTATTATGGAATTTACAGATATTGCGATGGAATTATCCAAGGAAGCTTGGCAGGCTTCCTTTCATCATCCCTTTATTTTACAATTACAAGAGGGGGATTTAGAACCTGCCATTTTCCGCTATTACCTGATTCAGGATGCCTACTATCTGAAGACCTTCTCAGAAATCTATCACCTTTTGGCTGATAAGACTTCAAACCAAGAGATGAAAAGACTCTTGAAACAAAATGCTCAGAGTCTAGTGGAGGGTGAGTTATTTATCCGCCAACAATTTTTCAAGGAATTGGAAATCAGCGATCAGGAAATGGAGCAACATCCAATCGCTCCAACCTGCTATCATTACATTTCTCATATTTATCGGCAATTTGCAGAGCCAAACTTGGGCATTGCCTTTGCAAGTTTGCTACCTTGTCCTTGGTTATACCATGATATAGGGAAATCACTTAATCTTAAACCATCACCAAATCCTCTCTACCAACAATGGATTGAAACTTATATTACGGATGAGTTAGAGCAACAGATCAGAGAGGAGGGAGCGCTGGTCAATCAACTCTATCGCGAAAGTGATGAGATAGACAAGAACAAAATGCTAGATGCCTTCCACATCAGTGTTCATATGGAAGCCAAGTTTTGGGAAATGGCCTACCAACACCAGACATGGAAGAGTGATTTACAGTCTTTAGAAACAGGAGAAGAATAGGAATATGAGAAAGCACCAACTACAAGTTCACAAATTAACCATTTTATCTATGATGATTGCCCTTGATGTAGTCCTTACGCCTATCTTTCGGATTGAGGGAATGGCACCGATGTCCAGTGTAGTCAATATTCTAGCGGGAATCATGATGGGACCTGTTTATGCCTTGGCCATGGCTACAGTCACAGCCTTTATCCGTATGACGACTCAAGGGATTCCTCCTTTAGCTCTCACAGGAGCGACTTTTGGAGCCCTCCTTGCAGGTCTCTTTTATAAGTATGGTCGAAAATTTTATTTTTCTGCCTTGGGAGAAATTTTGGGAACAGGTATTATTGGTTCTATTGTTTCCTATCCTGTTATGGTACTCTTTACAGGATCAGCTGCTAAGCTCAGCTGGTTTATCTACACGCCTCGATTTTTCGGAGCAACCTTGATTGGTACAGTGATTTCCTTTATTGCCTTTCGATTTTTAATCAAGCAGGAATTCTTTAAAAAAGTGCAAGGATATTTCTTTGCTGAAAGGATAGACTGATGCAGGCATTGACAAATCCTTTTCCTATAGGCTCTAGTTTCCTCATTCACTGTATTACCAATGAGATTTCTTGTGAGATGCTGGCAAATGGAATTTTGGCTCTGGGATGCAAACCTGTCATGGCAGATGATCCCCGTGAGGTTCTTGATTTTACTAAGCAAAGCCAGGCACTCTTCATCAATTTGGGGCATTTGTCAGCTGAGAAGGAAAAAGCAATCCGCATGGCAGCCTCGTATGCAGCTCAAGTTTCTCTTCCAATGGTAGTAGATGCGGTTGGCGTAACGGCTTCCTCTATTCGTAAGAGCTTAGTTAAAGACCTTTTAGACCATAGACCTACGGTCCTTAAAGGAAATATGTCAGAAATTCGAAGTCTTGTTGGCTTAAAGCACCACGGCGTTGGGGTCGATGCGAGTGCTAAAGATCAAGAAACGGAGGATTTGCTTCAAGTCTTGAAAGATTGGTGTCAGACCTATCCTGGTATGTCTTTCTTAGTTACTGGCCCCAAGGACCTTATTGTTTCGGAGAATCAAGTTGCTGTACTGGAGAATGGCTGTACTGAATTAGACTGGATAACAGGGACAGGAGACTTGGTTGGAGCCTTAACAGCTGTTTTTCTCAGCCAAGGAAAGACTGGTTTTGAAGCTTCTTGCTTAGCAGTCTCTTATCTCAATATCGCTGCTGAGAAAATAGTTGTTCAAGGAATGGGATTGGAAGAATTTCGTTACCAAGTACTCAATCAGCTTTCGCTCCTAAGAAGAGATGAAAATTGGCTAGATACCATCAAAGGAGAGGTTTATGAATAGAGAAGCACTTAGACTATATCTGGTAACCAATCGCTATCAAGATTCCGTGGAAAGCTTTCTTGCAAAAGTTGAGACGGCCTGCCGTTCAGGGGTTACCATAGTCCAATTGCGAGAAAAAAATCTCACAACCAATCAATATTATCAGCTGGCAAAACAAGTCAAGGAAATAACAGATGCTTATCAGGTACCCTTGATCATCGATGATCGTTTGGATGTCTGTCTTGCAGTTGATGCAGCAGGTCTGCATATCGGAGATGATGAATTACCAGTTTCGGTAGCTCGCAAAGTCTTGGGTCCTGAAAAAATCCTCGGTGTCACCGCTAAAACAATAAAAAGAGCTCTGGAAGCGGAGAAATTAGGTGCAGATTACTTGGGGACAGGAGCCATTTTTCCGACAACCACCAAGGAAATGCACCCATTACTCTGATATCGACCTTGAAAACAATTTGCCAAACGGTTGCCATTCCAGTAGTTGCTATTGGAGGCTTGACTTCAGAGAACATTGACCAGATTATGGGCACTGGCATAGCTGGTGTAGCTGTTGTACGTGATTTGATGCAGGCAGAAGATATTGAGGCAAAAACGCAAGCCTTTTTAACAAAGTTGCATGACATTATTTCCTAACTAATACTCAATGAAAATCAAAGAGGAAGCTAGCCTCAGGTTGCTCAAAGCCCTGCCTTGAGGTTTTAGATAAGACTGATGAAGTCAGCTCAAAACAGTGTTTTGAGGTTGCAGATGGAAGCTGACGTAGTTTGAAGAGATTTTCGAAGAGTATAAAAACTCTCTAATTCCCTTAAAGTGGGAACTAGAGAGTTTTTTTCTTAATCTTTAAAAGTTGTATGGTTGACTGGGCCAGAACCATGACCAAGTTGAGGAGCGTCTTGAATAGCTTTTGTGATAAAGGCCTTGGCCTTATCAACTGCCTGATAAAGGCTTTTTCCCTTGGCTAGTTCAGCAGTAATTACTGCAGCAAAGGTACATCCAGTACCATGGGTGTGACAGGTTTGAATTCGTGGGCTTTCCCAGACAAACTGTTCATCCTTGGTAAAGAGGAAATCCTTAGCACCGCCTTCGAGATGACCACCTTTGATGACTACAGACTGAGGACCAAATTCTTTTAGAATCAGGCGACCAGCACGCTGCATGTCTTCAGGATCATGGATTGAAAAACCAACAATCTCTTCTGCCTCAGGAAGATTCGGAGTGATAATGGTTGCAAGGGGAAGTAGGTTTGTTTTTAGGTAAGTTCTGGCACTGGTATCAATCAGAGTGTCTCCACTAGTAGCGACCATAACAGGGTCAAGAACATAGGGACAATCCAGCTCTTTAAGATAGGGCTGGATGATTTCCATAATTTCAGTAGTCGCCAACATGCCAGTTTTTACAGCCTGAGGCTTGATATCCGAAAAGACACTCTCCAATTGGGATTTCAACATTTGAGGAGAAACGTGCTCGATCAATTGAACGCCTCTGGTATTTTGAGCGACAAGACTGGTCACAACGGCCATTCCATAGACATCTCTAGCTTGGAATGACTTTAAATCAGCCATAATGCCAGCACCGCCACTTGGGTCAGTTCCTGCAATGGTCAAAGCAACGGGTAAATAAGTCATCTAAAACCTCCCAACCAACTGAAGTTTGTATTCTTAAGAACAAGCTAATCTGTTTCAGGAAGGCAATAGAAGACTGCTAGTCCCCATTATCATTTCCACTTCCATCAGCTAGCATTACCTAGATTGAGTTAAAGGGATCTAACAGTTGTTAATCTCAGCTTTACGCACCCCTAGTGGTTGTTTTCTTTTTTCTTTAGTATAGCATATTTTTATAGTTTATATAGTAAGATTTGACTGAAAATCCTGTATTATATGGTTAAAATTCAATTTTTCAAAGAAAAGATTGATTTTATAATTGACAAATGTAGATTTTGAGAGTATACTAAGAAACATAATTGACAAATGTAGATTTTGGAGGTGTGATGATGCAGATTTCAGATGCAGAATGGCAGGTCATGAAGATTATTTGGATGCAAGGAGAGCAGACTAGTACGGATTTGATCAGGGTTCTGGCGGAGCGGTTCGACTGGTCCAAGTCAACCATTCAAACTCTTTTGGCTCGTTTGGTTGAGAAAGAGTGTCTGACAAGGAAAAAAGAAGGCAAGTTCTTTGTTTATTCAGCCCTTTTAACTTTGGACCAAAGTCGGGATTTACTTGTCCAAGATATCAAGGACAAGGTTTGTTCTCGTAGGATTAAGAACTTGTTGGCTGATTTGATTGCTGAATGTGATTTTACTCAGGCTGACTTGGAAGACTTGGAAGCTATGATTTCTGAGAAGAAATCAAGCGCTGTAACAGAAGTAAAATGTAATTGTATGTAAAGGAGACGTCATGTTAAATAGTATTGTAACCATTGTTTGTATTGCCCTTATCGCGTTTATCTTGTTTTGGTTTTTCAAAAAGCCTGAAAAATCTGGACAAAAGGCCCAGCAAAAAAAGGGCTACCAAGAGATTCGAGTGGAGGTCATGGGGGGCTATACGCCTGAGTTGATTATCCTCAAGAAATCAGTACCAGTCCGTATTGTCTTTGACCGTAAGGATCCTTCACCCTGTCTGGACCAAATTGTTTTTCCAGATTTTGGTATACATGCGGACCTGCCAATGGGTGAAGAGTACGTAGTGGAAATCACACCTGAGCAGGCTGGAGAGTATGGTTTCTCTTGTGGCATGAATATGATGCACGGTAAGATGATTGTAGAATAGGAGAATGATATGACTGAAATTGTAAAAGCAAGTCTTGAAAATGGTGTTCAAAAAATCCGTATCACGGCAGACAAAGGCTACCATCCAGCCCACATTCAACTGCAAAAAGGAGTTCTAGCTGAGATTACCTTTCATCGTGCTACTCCTTCAAACTGTTACAAGGAAATTCTTTTTGAAGAAGAAGGCATCTTGGAACCAATCGGCGTAGATGAGGAGAAAGTCATTCGTTTTACACCTCAAGAATTAGGTCAACATGAATTTTCTTGTGGCATGAAGATGCAAAAAGGAAGCTATACAGTCGTTGAGAAGACTCGAAAATCTCTATCACTTTTACAGCGTTTTTGGATTACTAGTATCTTTACTGTGCCTCTTGTGATCCTCATGATTGGGATGTCGACAGGAGGAATTAGTCACCAAGTCCTGCGTTGGGGCACCTTTTTAGCCACAACACCGATTATGCTAGTAGCAGGTGGTCCTTATATCCAAAGCGCTTGGGCTAGTTTTAAAAAGCACAATGCCAACATGGATACCTTGGTTGCTCTGGGAACCCTAGTGGCCTATTTCTATAGCTTAGTTGCCCTCTTCGCTGGTCTCCCCGTTTACTTTGAAAGTGCTGCATTTATCTTCTTCTTCGTTCTTATGGGAGCCGTTTTTGAGGAGAAAATGCGGAAAAATACTTCCCAAGCTGTGGAGAAATTACTTGACTTGCAGGCTAAAACTGCAGAAGTCTTGCGTGAGGATAACTATGTTCAAGTTCCTTTGGAACAAGTCAAGGTAGGTGACCTGATTCGAGTGCGTCCCGGTGAAAAGATTGCGGTTGATGGGGTTGTAGTCGAAGGTGTGTCCAGTATTGATGAGTCTATGGTGACAGGTGAGAGTCTGCCTGTGGACAAGACAGTTGGAGATACTGTCATTGGCTCAACCATCAATAATAGCGGAACACTTGTTTTTAGAGCAGAAAAAATTGGTTCAGAGACTGTTTTGGCTCAGATTGTCGATTTTGTAAAGAAAGCTCAGACAAGTCGTGCGCCGATTCAGGACTTGACGGATAAAATTTCAGGCATTTTTGTCCCAGCAGTTGTCATTTTAGGGATTGTGACCTTTTGGGTTTGGTTTGTCTTGCTCAGGGATAGTGTAGTTGTGCTTGGAGCTAGCTTTGTATCTTCGCTTCTCTATGGAGTAGCAGTTCTGATTATTGCCTGCCCTTGTGCCTTGGGTCTTGCAACACCGACAGCCCTTATGGTAGGGACAGGACGCAGTGCCAAGATGGGAGTTCTTCTCAAAAATGGAATGGTTCTACAGGAAATCCAGAAAGTTCAAACTATTGTCTTTGATAAGACTGGGACTTTGACGGAAGGGAAACCTGTGGTCACAGATATCATCGGCGACGAAGTAGAAGTGCTTGGATTGGCAGCTTCCTTGGAAGAAGCTTCTCAACACCCACTGGCTGAAGCCGTTGTGAAACGAGCGAGTGAAGCTGGACTTGAGTTTCAAACTGTTGAAAATTTCCAAGCCTTGCACGGAAAAGGTGTCTCAGGGCACATAGCTGGAAAACAAGTTTTGCTTGGAAATGCTAAAATGCTGGATGGCATGAACATTTCAAGCGTTTATCAAGAAAAATTAGAAGAACTAGAAAAAGAAGCTAAGACAGTTGTGTTCTTGGCTGTTGAGAATGAAATCAAAGGCTTGCTTGCTCTGCAAGATATTCCTAAGGAAAATGCTAAGCTTGCCATCAGTCAGTTGAAAAAACGAGGTCTTAAAACAGTCATGCTGACAGGAGATAATGCTGGTGTGGCGCGTGCTATTGCAGATCAAATCGGAATCGAAGAGGTCATTGCAGGTGTCTTGCCAGAAGAAAAAGCCAACGAAATCCATAAACTACAAGCGGCTGGCAAAGTAGCCTTTGTTGGTGATGGCATCAATGACGCTCCTGCCCTCAGTGTAGCAGATGTGGGGATTGCTATGGGAGCTGGAACGGATATCGCCATCGAGTCAGCAGATTTGGTGTTGACAACTAATAACCTCCTAGGAGTGGTGCGTGCCTTTGACATGAGTAAGAAAACCTTTAATCGAATTCTGCTCAATCTTTTCTGGGCCTTTATCTACAATGTCGTCGGAATTCCGATAGCAGCAGGAGTCTTTTCAGGTGTTGGACTAGCTCTCAATCCAGAATTGGCAGGTCTAGCCATGGCCTTTAGTTCTGTATCTGTTTTGACCAGTTCTCTTCTCTTAAACTTTACTAAAATAGACTAAAAGTAATGACTAGATTTCTTTGTTATAAAACAGGAATGACAGCACTTTCAAAACTGTATTAGAATAGAGAATAGAGAGTTTTGAGCAGATTTTTAGAAAAGTCAGCATAAATATGATACAGTGGAATAGTAAAAATTTGGAGAACGTTTCCAATTCTATGTAATCGTATTCTCCAAGTCTAAAAAAATTGAAGGAGAGTTATCATTATGACTCAAGGGAAAATTACTGCATCTGCAGCAATGCTTAATGTATTGAAAACATGGGGCGTAGACACAATCTACGGTATCCCATCAGGAACACTCAGCTCATTGATGGACGCTTTGGCTGAAGATAAAGATATCCGCTTCTTGCAAGTTCGCCACGAAGAAACAGGTGCTCTTGCAGCGGTTATGCAAGCTAAATTCGGCGGCTCAATCGGGGTTGCAGTTGGTTCAGGTGGTCCAGGTGCGACTCACTTGATTAACGGTGTTTACGATGCAGCTATGGATAACACTCCATTCCTAGCAATCCTTGGATCACGTCCAGTTAACGAATTGAACATGGATGCTTTCCAAGAATTGAACCAAAACCCAATGTACAACGGTATCGCTGTATATAACAAACGTGTAGCTTATGCTGAGCAATTACCAAAAGTTATTGACGAAGCTTGCCGTGCTGCAGTTTCTAAAAAAGGTCCAGCTGTTGTTGAAATCCCAGTAAACTTCGGCTTCCAAGAAATCGATGAAAATTCATACTACGGTTCAGGTTCATACGAGCGTTCATTCATCGCTCCTGCTTTGAACGAAGTTGAAATCGACAAAGCTGTTGAAATCTTGAACAATGCTGAACGTCCAGTTATCTATGCTGGTTACGGTGGTGTTAAAGCTGGTGAAGTGATTACTGAATTGTCACGTAAAATCAAAGCACCAATCATCACAACTGGTAAAAACTTTGAAGCTTTCGAATGGAACTATGAAGGTTTGACAGGTTCTGCTTACCGTGTTGGTTGGAAACCAGCCAACGAAGTGGTCTTTGAAGCAGACACAGTTCTTTTCCTTGGTTCAAACTTCCCATTTGCTGAAGTTTACGAAGCATTCAAGAACACTGAAAAATTCATCCAAGTCGATATCGACCCTTACAAACTTGGTAAACGTCACGCCCTTGACGCTTCAATCCTTGGTGACGCAGGTCAAGCAGCTAAAGCTATCCTTGACAAAGTGAACCCAGTTGAATCTACTCCATGGTGGCGTGCAAACGTTAAGAATAACCAAAACTGGCGTGATTACATGAACAAAATCGAAGGTAAAACTGAGGGTGAATTGCAATTGTATCAAGTTTACAATGCAATCAACAAACATGCTGATCAAGACGCTATCTACTCAATCGACGTAGGTGACACTACTCAAACATCTACTCGTCACCTTCACATGACACCTAAGAACATGTGGCGTACATCTCCACTCTTTGCGACAATGGGTATTGCCCTTCCTGGTGGTATCGCTGCTAAGAAAGACAATCCAGATCGCCAAGTATGGAACATCATGGGTGACGGTGCATTCAACATGTGCTACCCAGACGTTATCACAAACGTTCAATACGACCTTCCAGTTATTAACGTTGTCTTCTCAAATGGTAAATATGCCTTCATCAAGGACAAATACGAAGACACAAACAAACACTTGTTTGGTTGTGACTTCCCTAATGCTGACTATGCGAAAATCGCTGAAGCGCAAGGTGCTGTAGGATTTACAGTTGACCGTATCGAAGACATCGATGCAGTTGTTGCAGAAGCTGTTAAACTCAACAAAGAAGGTAAAACTGTTGTGATCGATGCTCGCATCACTCCACACCGCCCACTTCCAGTAGAAGTACTTGAATTGGATCCAAAACTTCACTCAGAAGAAGCAATCAAAGCCTTCAAGGAAAAATACGAAGCAGAAGAACTCGTACCATTCCGTCTCTTCTTGGAAGAAGAAGGGTTGCAATCACGCGCAATTAAATAATTTCTCTCGTCGAAAATCAAATATAAACTGCGTTATCTTCACCTTGCCGTACTCCAGTACTGCCTGCAGTTTGATGCCTTGTTTATTCTTTGATTTTCATAGAGAGAAACATAAAAAGATCGGAGCAATCCGGTCTTTTTATGGAGGATAGTAAATGAATTGGCTCTTTGTCAACT